>JBAZZN010000339.1:0-3352 GCA_041658815.1 Thermoplasmatota archaeon | reverse complement strand
TCGCGCGTACTATCGTGCTGCCGCAGTCAATGACCAGGTAACTCCGCAGAATGTGGAGGGTTACGCGAATTCCACCGCTTTGCATCAACGGCTTGATGCTATCGCCTCGAACCTCACTGAGACACGCGCCAGGGGAGTCGATCCAGACGGCCTCGTCTATTTGATCCAAGCCGAGGTGTGGACGGGCCAAGCCGCGGAATCGATCTCGCGCGTCAAGGACCATTCCACCGCGCTCGCCTCTAGCCCGACGAAGGACGCCGCGCTCGGCATCGTGCTGACCGCATTCGAGGGCGAGGCAGCGCTTTGGCTCACTGAACGCCTCGTCGCTGAGGCCGGTCAGCATCCGGGCAGGATCTCCGCTGTCGCGCTCGACCAGGAACTGATCAACCAAGCGTTCAACGCCAGTGGCGCACTCCCGGAGACGGGTCCTGGCAGTGCGATCTCAGCATACATGCTGGCGAAGAGAAGGATCCCCATGTGGATAGAGGTGACTACGGCCCATGGTTGGGGTGAGGGTGCGAATGCACTCGCACTTTCGCTCATCGTACAGTCAGCCATCGCCGAGCGCTTCCTCCACGGGGAGCAGGGGGCGACTATGCAGAACGGGAGCCGGGCTCTCGCCAGGATTGATGCGTCGCTTCGTTCGGTTCTCGACGCCAGTCCGGGCCAACGCGCACTCCGCGCATACCAGATGGGTTGGTATGTCACCGTAGAAGAAGAAGCAGAGGTAGCGCCGTTGCGGGAGCAGATGAATGCTCACATTCTTGGCGAGGCCAGATATCCACTACGTCCCGACCCCTAGTGATAACGGCACTCTCGGCCATCGGGGCATTCGGCTGGTCCGACGAAGCCATGCGCTCGCTCCGGCGGAAGCCGTGCTGAGGACCGGAGGACTCATTTGCCCGGAGCGGTAGGGGTGGCTCATGCTCTCGGCGAGCCGCCTGCGTTTGGCAGCCATCTGGTCCACAGTGGCGGCGTGGCTCGTGCTGGGCTACCTCGCGTGGTTCGTGGCGCCGGATTGGTCCAATGCGCCGGACGTTTCGGCTCCACTGACACGAAAACTCCTGTTCTATCACCCCGCTTCGGCGTGGGCGAGCTTCCTTGCTTACACGCTTGTGTTCGCGGCGAGCATCGTGTACCTGCGTGAGCGCGACTTGCGCCGCGACACTTTCGCGCGCTCCGCCGCCGAGGTCGGGTTCCTGTTCAACACCATCGCGTTGGCCACCGGCACGGCGTGGGGGTGGGCCGAGTGGCAACGCGCGGGCCAGAACGCCATCGCGACCATCTACACTGACCCCAAGGTCGTAGTGGTGCTCATCATGTGGTTCGTCTTCGCGGCGTACCTGATGCTCCGCCGCCTCGTGGACGAGCCCGAGCGGCGCGCGCGCCTCGCGGCCGTCTTCGGCATCCTTGGATTCACGTGCGCGCCCCTCTCGTTCCTCGCAAGCCGCGTGCTGGCGAGCAGCCTCCACCCCGACGTGGCGGGACCGGGGGCAAACGCGGACGCGGCCGTGGGCGCGCAAGTCGGCATGATCATCGGCTTCAGCATGATCGCGTACACGCTCCTCTTCCTCGCCCTCTTCCTCCAACGCTTGCGCCTCGCGCGGCTGGAAGAGCGCATCGAACTCCTGGAGGTCTCCTGATTTGTCCGCGGACACGACGACGTTCTTCATCGGATTCACTATCATCTTCGGCGCGCTTGGCCTGTACTTGTGGCGCCTCGACCGCGCGGGCAAGAAGCTCGAAGAACGGATCGAAGAACTGGAGAAGCAGAAGAAGTGAATCCGTTCCTGTGGGCGCCCTGACGCGAACACGCGAGTACGCGAACACGCGACGACGCACGGCGGGCGCGCACGAGGTCGGGTTCGATCGTCTTTCAGTGGTGGAACGGCCACCTCGGCCTCCACGACGAACACGATCGGGAAGTACTGCTGGCGCGCCGATTACTCGGGCGACGCGTCATACCCGCCCGGAACGCACACGAACGCTGTGTCGGAGTGCTTCACGGTCCAGACGCCACCGAGCGCGCCGCAGGACCTCGTAGCCGCCATGGACCCTGGCGCGGGCGAGATCACGCTCGACTGGGAAGCTCCCGCGAGCGACGGCGGTGCAGATATCACGAACTACCGCATCTACCGTGGCCCTGCGTGCGGCGAGGAGACGTTCCTCGTTGAAGTGGGGAACGTCACGTCGTACACGGACTCCGGCCTCGACGTCGGAGTGTACTACTACCAAGTGAGCGCCGTGAACGCCGTAGGCGAAGGCGCGCGCTCGAACGAAGCGTGGGCGCTCGCGGCGAGCGCGCAGGTCGACGATCCCGCCGGGACGGCCGCCAACGTCGCCGCGGCGGCGACGTGCTTGCTGGCGACGTAAGGGGCGAGCGGGAGCGCCGGCACATCCCCAGGCGATCACGTCAGATCGATGAAATCCTGGACAGAAACCCCGACGTCTCGGATGATCTTCCTCAGGAGGCCAGGCGCCACGGCCTTCCGGTCGTGCCGGGGCACGGTCACGGCGCGGCCATCGGCGTGCCGGTAGCGAACGTGACTCCCCGACTGACCGATCGGGGCGAATCCAAGCTGGCGGAGCGCGCGGTCCACCTTTCGATAAGGAAGGGGGCGAAGCCCTGACGTCAAGGCTTCAAGCCTCGATGTGGACCCTCTCGATCGAGAATGCGCGCGACGGGGGAACGCCCTCCGTTTCCAAGTAGAGTCGGATCGCGTCCTTCACATTCCCGAGCGCGTCCTCCTTCGTTTCGCCCTGACTGTAGACGCCCGGCAGCGACGGGACCTCGGCGATCCACGTGTCCGTCTCGTCCTTTTCGAGGAAGACATCGAAATCCATCGCAGAACCATGGGTATTCGGGATACTTAACCGGTTTCCCGCCAACGCGCATCCGGTGAAGAACCTCGGCCGGGCATCGTCCCAAGGGGAGGCCCCCGGAAATGCGGGACTCACCGACCACGCCGCTGTCATGGCCCCATAGTGTCCCGTCCACTGGCGCTCGTGGCGGCCATGGCGAGCGTGGCGTGTTCTGGTCGGCTCGGGCAGCTCGTCACAGGCCAAGCCCGCGGCTCTCTCCATGAAGTGGATGACGACCTCACCCCACCACTCCCGCTGCTCTTGCCGCGACGTACAGCATCGCAGCCCCGGCGGCCACGAATATCGCGCCCATGATGAGGGGCATCGCGCGGCCCCATCCTGCGACGCGGCGTAGCGCCCCAAGCGCGCGCTCGGGCAGGAGGAGTGGGGCGATGGCGAAGAGGACGAGGAGCAATGCGGCGGTGAGCGCGTACGCGGCGAGGGCCGCGCTTCCGAGGAGCGGGCCAGCGAGCGCGGCGGCGAAGGCCAG
>JBAZZN010000338.1:0-3362 GCA_041658815.1 Thermoplasmatota archaeon | reverse complement strand
CCGCGCAGTCGTGAGGCACAAAGGAATGATAGCTGAACTTGACCTAGAGTTTTCGGTTTGCGTCGAGGCGTTGCCGGTGCGACCTATGCTAGCGCCGCCCGAGCGTGCCAGAAAGGTGACCAGTTACCAAAACTGTCATCGGCACCGACGAGGACGATGACGTCGCGATCCTGCAGGATGCGCACGGGGCCCGCGCCCCCGCGGCACACCAGCCTGCCAGCCGTCGCCACCCACGCGTCGGCATCGTCGGTGGAAGAGAACTTCGCGGCGATGATGGTGAGCGAACGGATGCCGCCTTGCGGCGTGTCGAACGCTTGAGCCCACGCTTCCTTGGGGGCGGTGCCGTCAGGCAGCGTCAACCGATCGATACCGTTCTGACCGACCCTCCCTGGGTTCGCGGTGACGTCGAACTCCTCGGTGGCTTCTTGCGGCACCTCGGAGAGCTTCAATCCGTGCGGTGTTTCACCGTTGGTCACGAGGTACTTCTTGGGGTACGAGAACCCGCCTACTCCGAAGGCGAACACGGCGACGGCGGCGCCCGCCAGTAGGACAACGATGCTGACCGCCGCCCACGCGACCCACGCGCGGCGGTGCTTCGGTGCTGCCACAGGGACGACTGGCGGGGGGCGTGGGACAATGGGCGGCGCGACTGGGACCGGCGGACGCGCGGCCGGGGGAGCGCGCGGATCGATGCGGAACCTCGGTGCTGGTGCGACCACGAGGCAGCACTCGTGCTGCGTGACTTGAGGTTGGTGGCAAAAGGGGGGTCTGGGTGGTTTGCCCCCGAAACCGATTTCCCGCACCCGCTCTTGGTCCCCGCCATGGACGAGGCTGCCCGCAAGAAGACGCTGCGCATGGTGCCCTACGCCCTCTACTTGCTGGGCACGCGCCGCGTGCAGCCAAAGGGGCCTGAGGACCTGCACGCGCACGTCGTGTCGTGGGTCTCGCAGTGCTCATTCAAGCCACCAATGATCATGGTCGCGATGCAGAAGGGGTCGCTGGGACTCGAGCTCGTGAATGAATCGCGCGTCTTCACGTTGAACTTCCTGGGCGCGGACCAGAAAGCGCTGGCCCAGAAGTTCTTCAAGACGATCGAGCGGACGGGCGGCCACTTCTCTGGGCACCCGTATGAACTCGGCAAGCAGACGGGGTGCCCGGTCTTCCCTGAGTCGCCCGCCACGATCAAGTGCGCCGTGGATGACATCATCGAGCACGAGAATGATCACGCGGTCGTCCTCGCGCGCGTGGTTGACGTCGCGCACAGGCGGGACGCGATGCCGCTGACGCACAGGGAGACGGGTTGGGCCTACGCCGGATAGCGGAAGACCCCCACCTTCAAACCAGGGTGCGTCGATTCTTCCTTGCTTGACAGCGTTCACGCCATACCTCTCCACGCAGATCGCATTCGGCGTTCTCATCGGCGTCGTGCTTCTGCTCGTGTCCCGCATGACGCTCAGGCGTCAGGCGCACTCGCAATTCCCGACGGCTGGGCGCATGTTCGCCGTCTGGTGGGGGAGCCTTGGCGTCGCGTGGTGGGTGTGGGCCGGCGACACTTTGCTCGTCGGGTCGGGGGCAAGCGGAAGCGTGGCTGGCCTGATCGACTACATGCTCGTCGCGGTGTACTTCGTGTTCATCTTCGTCGCGTTCGCGTCGTTGTTCTACTACCTCCTTTTCCTCTTTGTGGGGAGCCCCCGTCTTTCTTGGGCCGTCTGGCTCCTGTATGGCGCGATCGCGGTGGTGCTCGCCGGCCTCCTCGCCTTGGCGGACCCGCCGTGGGATGGGCACGTGACGGGCCTGAACGGGGACGCCATCTTCGGCGCGTACACCAACGTCGCGGACGTCCTGGGTGTCGTGTTCATCGTGCCTGTCATCATTGCCGCTCTCAGCCTCTTCTTCGTAGTGCGGCGAGCGGAGGACCACGCCCAGCGATACCGCATTCTCCTCTTGTCAACCTCGCTCGCGTTCTATCTCCTCATGCCGCTGTTCTTCGATTCGAACCCCGGCATCCAGCCTGATGGCACTGCCGCGTGGGTCCGCGAGATCCTCAATAAAGTTGGTCTCCTGGCGGCGGTGGCCGCGGTCGTGCTTGCGTACAGGCCGCCAGCTTGGGTCGCGAAGCGCATCGGAGCACGAACGCAGAAGGGGCCATGAGATCCTTGTTCCGTTGGCGTAAGGACCCCGAGAAGGAACAAGGGGCGCGCTCATCCCTGGAGGAGCGTATTCGGGAGCTAGTTTAGTTTCGATCGAAGTATATACCCATGGGAGAAAAGTACGCACTCCGGGGTCCTGAATGCTTATCCCTGAATCGCGCCGATGGCGCTTCCCCACGGGGTCAGAACACAGATGAAGCAGATCGTGAACCACGTTTCCTGGCGCATCGGTGGCCAGCAGGGCGAAGGCATCGATTCCTCCGGTGAGATCTTCGCGAAGGCCGTGTCCCGCTATGGCCTCCACATCTACACGTTCCGCTCGTTCAGCAGCCGCATCCGTGGCGGCCTCACGTTCTACGAAGTGAGGATCGCGGACAAGCCCGTGGGCGCGCGCCCCGACACCGTCGATGTGGTCCTCGCCCTCGGGCAAGACGTGATCGACGCGACCCTCGAGACCATCACGAAAGGCGCCGTCATCCTCTACGATTCGGACGCCTTCACACCCACCTTGGATGACCAGTGGAAGGAGCACGTGCACCTCGTGCCCGTCGCCATGACGAAGATCGCGGAGTCCAACGGCTCCAAGATCATGCGCAACATGGTTGGCCTCGGGGCATCAGCCGCGCTGCTTGGCATGGAGCTCGAACCCTTCTTCGAGTTCGTGCAGGAGCGCTTCGGCAAGAAGGGCGACAAGGTCGTCAACATGAACAAGGCCGCGATCACGGCTGGCGCGGAGGCAGTCCGCGACACCTTCAAGGCGCAGATACCGTGGCGACTCTCTCGCTTACCGTTGCCCGCAAGCGGGCGCCGTTACGTCATCAACGGCAACAGTGCGCTATCGTTCGGCGCGCTCGTCGCGGGCTGCCGCTTCGTCGCGGGGTACCCCATCACGCCCGCAACGGACGTGATGGAGTGGTTCATCGACAATGGGGAGCCGTACAACGCGGCCGTCGTCCAGACCGAGGACGAACTTAGCGCTATCAACATGATCCTCGGGGCGGGGTACGCCGGCGCTCGCGCCCTCACCTCGACGAGCGGCCCGGGTCTCTCGCTCATGACGGAAGCCATCGGCCTCGCGGGCATGGCGGAGATCCCCGTCGTCATCGTGGACGTCATGCGGCCTGGCCCATCGACGGGACTTCCGACGAAGCACTCCCAGGCGGACCTCAACTTCGCGATCTACTGCGGGCACGACGACTTTCCGCGCATCGT
>JBAZZN010000337.1:0-3366 GCA_041658815.1 Thermoplasmatota archaeon | reverse complement strand
GCCTTCTACGCTGGCGCCGAGGGCGGCGGCACCTCTGGTGGCTACGTGAGCCTCAACTACGACCAGACCGACAACGGCTGCGGCCCCGCGTTCGGTCAGCTCTTCACGCCCCCCCAGGGCGCGGACGGCACCCAGGGTCTCGTGTGGTACGGCTCGGATTCCGTGAAAGTCAGCTTCGACGTCAAGATCCGTGACGCAGCCGGCAACACGAACAAGTGGCGCGGCGACATGACGCTCCACTGGAGCGAGAATGATATCGAGAAGCAGCACACCACCAACGCCATCGTGCAGGGTTATGGTAGCGGCTTGGGCGCCAACTATACCTGGGAACGCTTCACCTACGACTTCAAAGACGTCGCGAAGGGCTTCCCGATCGTCAGCCTCTTCATCAGCCTGAATGGGATTCCCTCCTCGTGGACACCGATCATCGCCGTTGACAACTTCGTCATGAAGGGCGCCAATCTCGGGCCCGCCCTGACCTTCGACAACACCGCGAACGACGGCTACGCGAACTTCATCGTTCCCTACGGCACGAGCGGCATCGCTTCGACCGTCGAGGGCGCCTCGCAGTCCCTCACGACGCTGGCTGGCGGCAAGGCCGGCTACGTCTATGAGGTCGGCGTGATGGATTACACCGGCATCAACCCGGTGCAGATCGATATGGTCTCGAAGGCCCACACCTTCCGCCTCCTCGACGAGAACACGGGCCTTGGCGGCAGCGTTTCCACCAAGAACGCCTTTGAGACGACTGGCTTGGTAGGCAACGGGCAGATCTTCAGCTTCCTCCAGAGCGACGGCTCCGTGAGCAAGGACGTCCTCATCGTCGCTGACAAGAACGCTATCAACCCCGACAGCATTGGTGCCAATCTGGGCGCCTTCCCATGGCTCTTCACGGACGTCGCGCCAGACGATCTGTACACGAACACCTACGGCGAGCTCGTGCAGCCCGCGACCGGCTACTACAGCCCCGCTCGCAACTCGGTCATAAGCACGGGCCTCGCGGACGGGATGGACTATGCCATGGAGCCACTGGGCCTCAGCGGCTCAGTCGGCTACGCCATGAACGCCGCGTCCACGTTGACGTTGACGTGCCCGGCCCAGACGCCACTGGTGACGTGCTCGGCGGACCCGAACCCCGACATGAAGGTCACCTTCTCGTCGGCTTCGCGCGTCATCGAGAACGTGGTCGTCGAACTCGTCTCCGCTGCTGATGATAGCGTCATCGGCAGCGCGGTCATCCCGGCAACGGGCGGCTCCGCGATCATCACCATCAGCGATGACGCGATGGCTGCCATGGCGGCCCTTGGCGACGACCACGTCTATGCTCGCACCGCCGGAGGCGTCTTCGCAGAAGAAGCCACGACTGGCCTCTTCTTCCTGGACAACTTCGCTCCCACCGCTGGCATCACCGGCTCGACGACTGGCCTCGTGAAGGGCAGCAGCGTCACGCTGCACTCCAACAGCACGGACGCAGACGGCACCATCACGCGCAACGACTGGCTCGTGACGTTCCTGAGCGACCCGACGCCCGATGGGGACTACGACGTGGCCTCCACCGTGCGCGCGATCGACTCTCCAGACGTGACGTTCACCATCCCTGATGATGGTGTGTTCAAGGCCGTCCTGACCGTGACGGACGATGGCGGCGCGACCGCCACTGCGGAGGTTGGCTTCGAGGCGAACAACCGCGCGCCAACCCTGAGCATCAGCGGCCCCGCGGTCGCGAAGCCCGGCGTCCCATTGGCCTTCACGTTCGCGACCGCGGACGCGGACGACTTCGTGAACTACGTCGAGGTCGATGACGGCAGTGGCTTCGTGCCAGTCAACACGGCGCTGCGCGCCTTCACGGCGACCTTCGCGGCAGGCCCAACGGGCACCGTGCAAGTGCGGGTGAACGACACCGACGGCGCGATCGTGAGCGCCTCGAAGACGATCATCGTGGACGGCGACGCGCCGACCACGACGCTCACGAACGCCACGACGCCAGCCTCGGGCTGGTTCACGGGCCCGACGACCTTCAGCGTGACTCGTGCGGACACGGGCGGCTCTGGAGTCGCATCAACCACGGTCATCGTGGACGGCGTGACGAGCATCGTCTCAGGCAGCGCAAACTTCACGCGCACGCTCACTGGCGATGGCGAGCATGACGTGACGGTCTTCACGACGGACAAGGCAGGCAACGTCGGCCTCCCCGTGAGCCACCACTTCAAGATCGACGGCAGCGCGCCGACGGTGGCCATCACGGCCCCCAGCCAGCTTCCGGGCCCGATCAGCGGTGTCTTCAAGTCGGGAAGCAACGTCACGCTTGAGGCCGACGCCCTGGACAGCCAGTCTGCGGTCACAAGCGTCAAGTTCTTCGTTGATGGCATCAGCATCGGTAGCGACACCGACGGCACTGATGGCTGGACCGCCGTATGGACGCCCTCCGGAACAGGCTTCCAGACGCTCGACGCCATCGCCACCAACGGCTCAGACCTCACCGGCAGCGCAAAGACGCTGACAGTGCTCGTCTGGTCCAGCCCATAAGCCACCCCCAACCGGCACCCCCGGGCCACCAAAAAGCTGGCCCGGGAAACCCCCTTTTCTTGTCATCATGATCCCGCCGTTCCTGCCGAATGGCTCGGGGCAAGGCGTGTGTCACTCCTGGTGAAGCCAACATACCTAAGGCCACACCCGGATTCCCAAGCGTAGCCGGGAGGTCATGCCATGGCGATGCGTCTTCAGCCCAGGTCAGCGGTCCTCGTCACTCTCCTGTTCGCAGCTGGCATCCTCGCGCCCATCATGCCTCTTCCCACCGCGGCTGCCACAATACCCCAGCCCGAAGTGCTTGAGACGCTCGTGAATGGGGGCCTTGAGGGCGCTCCAAGCGCCGCGAACGGTTACGAGCTCAGCTACGATGGTGCGCAGCGCTCAGTCGTCGCGCACGGCGGCACGAGCAGCGTTGACCTCGCGAAGGCGACCGCGAAGCCGCAGCCGTCGTACGCGCTTGGTGGCCTCACGGTGTTCACGACGCACCCCGTGTACCTCACACAGGTCAAGTCGATCTCTTTCTTCGAGAACCTCCCCACTGCACCTCCGGCCATCATCTCGCTTCGGCTCTCCCTCAAGCTCGACACGAATCACGATGGCGTGGCCGACAAGTGCCTCATCCACGACTTCCCCGCGCTTGACGCGACGGTCGGGTGGACGAACGTGACGCTCGACGTGGAAGCGAGTTTCATCGTGGGGACTGCCGCTTGCGGCAGCACGGGAACGACCCGCACGCTCTCGTCCATCCAAGCAGACTCGCTCTTCGCGAACGCGCGCGTCTCGACGCTCAACATCCAGACGCTCGTCAACACGCAGGACGCGTGGCCACCCGGCGCG
>JBAZZN010000336.1:0-3370 GCA_041658815.1 Thermoplasmatota archaeon | reverse complement strand
TTGGCGTGGACGAAGCTGCCGCAGGAGTCGGGATCCGCGCCTCACGTTGCAGGGGGAACTTTGCGCCCCGGGGCCGCTTCGAGCAGGAACCGCGCGACCTGTGCTGCCGCGTCCAGCGGGAGGAAGAGGTCCGGCATGCCGCGGCGCTTGATGCGCACCGTGTCGCCCTTCACTTCGAGCACGACGGCGTTCTGGCCGTTGCCCACGATGGTCTTCGACGCGACGAGGTGCTGCATGTGGTTGCCGAGGCACTCCACAGATACTAGCGTGAGTCTGGGGGTAGGGCGAAATGACTCCACGACTGGCTCGCCTGCTTGGTCGCTGGGATTCTTTGGTTGTTCCAGAACTGGGATGCAGCGCCGCTGGGGTGGCCGCGCCGGGTCACACCATGCAGAACGAACCCTTCGGCAAGCGTTTCGAATCAGCGATCACCGAATTCGTCATCCTGGAGAAGGCCAAGCAGGGCGAGGTCACCCGGGACAGCCTCAAGAACACCCTCAGGGGGAACCTGCAGACGTCCACCGACTTCGACACGACGATCCGCCAACTCGTCTCGGACGGCCACCTCAACGAGAACGGCAACAAGTACACGATCAGCGACGACTGCCGTGAGGACATCCAGAAGGCCGAGCGCCTCGTTCCCGAGATCCAGCAATTCATCCACGCGAGTGGCAGCGGCCAGCAGGGCCGCTCAACGCAGCCTTCTACGCCCGGAATGAGCGGCCGATCGGGCCAAAGCGGCTCGTCGAGCACGCAGGGCGGGTCCAGCACGAGCAACCCGAAGACGAGCAGCACACAGAACCCTGAGAGCAACAAGGACTGGCAGAAGAAAGACTACTGAGTGGGGGGTCTGGGGGGCTTGCCCCCCAGAATCCTCAAGCTCCAGTCCCTCCTCGCCTGGCCCATGCCTTGGATCCCGTCCGTGAAGCCCGAGGACGCCACGGGCGCCCTCAAGCAAGAGTACGCGCGCATCGCGGAGGCCCGCGGCGCGGTGGGCGACATCTTCAGCGTGACTGGCCTGCACCCCGGCGTGCCCAGCGCGCACCTCGCCTTGTACCAGGAACTGCACTTTGGCGAGGGGCCCCTCTCCCGCCGCGAGCGTGAGCTCATCGCGACGGTCGTCTCGCGCGAGAACAAGTGCGGCTATTGCATCACGCACCACGCGGACGCCTTCGGCCGCCACGCGCCCGAGCCCGGCTTGCAGATGCTCGTCGCGACTGACTACACGAAGGCGAAGCTCGCCCCGCGCGAGCGCGCCATCGCGGACCACGCGGTGCTCCTCACGAGGAACCCCGGCGGCGTCACGGAGAAGGACGCGGAGAAGTTGCGCGCGGCGGGGCTGGATGACCGCAGCATCCTGGACGTAACGCTCCTAACGGCGTACTTCAACTTCGTGAACCGCGTGGCGACGGGGCTGGGCCTCACACCGCAGGACGTGCGCGGGGCGTATAGGTACTGAGGTCCTCTTCCTGCCTCGAACACTCTGGACCCTGGCGATCGGCAGGGTCCGTCGTTATTGTTCGCACCAAACTTGATGCGTACCCCCCAGATTCCCCGCACCATGAGCCAGCCTTCAACCCCCGGCGACTTCCGCATGGAGAAGGACACGATGGGCGAGATGCGCGTGCCCAAGAACGCGCTCTACGCCGCGCAGACCCAGCGCGCGGTCGATAACTTTCCCATCAGTGGCGAGCCATTGCCTCCCTCCTTCGTCCACGCGCTGGGCCTCGTGAAGCTTTCCTGCGCGCGGGTGAACCACAAGCTGGGCAAGCTTGACGGCAAGATGGCGGAGGCCATCGAGAAGGCCGCGCGCGAAGTGGCCGATGGCAAGTGGGACAAGGAGTTCCCCATCGACGTGTTCCAGACGGGCTCGGGCACGTCAACGAACATGAATGCCAACGAGGTGATCGCCTCGCTCGCGACGCGCGTGCTCGGCACAAAAGTGCACCCCAACGACCACGTGAACATGGGCCAGTCCTCCAACGACGTCATCCCCGCGACGATGCACGTGGCGGCCGTCATGCAGATCGAGAACACCCTGCTGCCAGCCATGCATGACCTGCACGACGCGCTCGCAGCGAAGGCCGTGGCTTTTGACTCGATCGTCAAGACGGGCCGCACTCACCTCATGGACGCCGTGCCCATCCGGCTTGGGCAAGAGTTCTCGGGTTACGCGCGCCAAGTCGAGTTGGGCATCCAACGCGTAGAAGCCACGCTGCCGGGCCTTCGCGAGCTGGCCATCGGTGGCACGGCGGTCGGCACGGGTCTCAACGCCCCCGACGGCTTCGGCTCGATGGTGGCCGAGGAGCTATCACGCGCCTCCGGCACCGAGTTCACCGAAGCCGCGAACCACTTCGAGGCGCAAGGCGCCCAGGACGCGTACGTGTTCACCGGTGGCGCGCTCACGACAGTCGCGGCCTCCTACATGAAGATGGCGAACGATATCAGGCTGATGGGCAGTGGGCCCCAGGGTGGACTTGGGGAGCTTCAGCTCCCCGCGGTCCAACCTGGGAGCAGCATCATGCCCGGCAAGGTCAACCCCGTCATCTGCGAGGCCGTGATCCAAGTGGGCGCGCAAGTCACGGGCAACTGCCAAGTCGTCGCCATCGGTTCACAATGGGGACAGCTCGACCTCAACACGATGCTGCCCGTCATGACGCGCAACCTCCTCGAAAGCGTTCGCCTGCTGGCGAACGTTTCGAGGGTGTTCAAGACCAAGCTCCTCGACGGCCTCGAGGCCAACGTCGAGCGGGCGAACTCGTTCGTCGAGAAGAGCATCTCCATGGCGACCGCGCTCAACCCCCTCATCGGCTACGAGAAGGCCGCGGCCATAGCGAAGGAGTCGCACAAGACGGGCCGCACCGTGCGAGAGATCGCCTACGAGAAGAGCGGGCTCACCAGGAAGCAAGTCGATGACGCGCTCGACCCGCGAAAGCAGACCTACCCCGGCGGGGAAGGAAGCGGCGGCGGCTGAAACCCTCAGTACGCGCGGACCTCGAAGCCAAAACGCTTCGAGGTCGCCACGAGGCGGCGGTCCCGAGTCACGAGCGCATGCCCCTTCACGATAGCGATGCCTGCGATCATCGCATCGACGTCACCGTGGGCGGTTCCCGCTGCAAGAGCGTCCGCCTGGATCTCAGCCGCCTTCTCGGCCGCAGCAGCATCCAGCGCAACGATCGTGAACGAGCGAAGCATCGCTGTGAAACGCGCGGCCTGCGCGCCCGACATGCGGTGGAGGAGGCCCGTTCGGACCTCGCAGAGCGCGGGGGCCGGGATGAACGCGGGCTCCCCTGATGCGTCCAGCTCTTCTGCAAGCTCCCGTGCAGCGGTCAGGCCACGGAGGAGATCGATGAGGAAGGATGAATCCAGG
>JBAZZN010000335.1:0-3389 GCA_041658815.1 Thermoplasmatota archaeon | reverse complement strand
GGGCAGCATCCAGAGTGAGGGGAACCTCGCCCTTCCCGGCCCAGGACCACTTGGCCCGCTTCCCCCGTTCTGACCATCCGCGTTCGCCCTGGCGTTCGCCTTCGCCCTCACGCGGGCTCACTTTTCGCCGTGGCCGCCCAGGAGGTCCAGCGCGCGCAGCGTGCGGTCCAGGCGCAAGAGCCCATGGCCGTACTCCTCGTCGAAGCCAGAGTCGCCCGCGTCCTTCGCGTTGCGTTGGAGCGCGTCACGCACTTGGTCCGCGCTTAGGCTTGGCTTGGCGGCCCACACCAGCGCGGCTGCGCCCGCTGCGGCGCCCGTCGCTTGACTCGTGCCGCTTCCCACGACATAACCGCCGCCGGGCCACGGGCCGGGGATCTGCACGCCAGGCGCGAGGAACGATAGCTCATCGCCGCCGTTCGAGAACGGTGCGCGGGAGCCATCGGGCGCCGAGGCGCCCACGCCAAGCGCTTCCTTGTATGCGGCGGGGAAGCGCACGCATTTGTCGCACACGTTCCCGTCGTTCCCGCTGGCGGCGAGGAGGAGCGCGCCCTTGCTCTTCGCGTACTTGACGGCGTCGTGCACGCCGGGGTTGTCCTGCTCCGTGTGGAGCGCGAGCGTGATGATCTTCGCGCCGCCAGTGTCCACGCACCAGCGGATGCCAAGCGCGAGGTCCGCTTCCGTGCCGTAGCCGGTCGCGTTGATGACCTTCGCCGATACGACGTAGGCTTGCGAGACGCCAGTGATGCCGTGGCCGTTCCCGAGGACGCCCGCAGCGATGCCCGCGATCACGGTGCCGTGACCGCCATCATCCATGCCGTCCTTCGTGCCGGTGATGAAGTCGTAGCCGAAGCTGCCGTCGGCCAAGCGCTTCACGTTCAAGGCAAGGTCAGGGTGCGTCGCGTCGATGCCGCTGTCCACGATGCATATCGTGAGCGCGTGATATCCTGTCGTCACCGTCCATGCTTGGGGCGCGTGCATCGCGCCAAGGAGCCAGTCGTTACCGAAGCCGGGGTCCATCGTCGCGTCGCGGTAGCGCGTGCCGTCCCAGTGCGCGGCGTCCCATTGTGACGAATCCCACTGGGCCGAATCCCACTGCGCCGAATCCCACTGGGCCGAGTCCCACGTGGCCGCGTCCCACTGCGCGCTGTCCCATTGGGCTGCGTCCCAATGAGCGGCGTCCCACTGCGCCGTGTCCCACCTCGCGGTGTCGGCACGCGTTTCCCCATTGCGAGCGACGAAGCTGATGCCTGGCAACGCGTCGCCCAGCGTCTGGAGCAACGAGGGGTCCCGCGTGCTCACGAGCGCGAAACCTGCGTCCGGATAGACGGCGTCCACGCGCATGCCAAGCGCGACGAAGAACGGCACTGGAAAAGTGCCAGTGTAGCCGACCATGTCCTGCTCGCTAAGTTCGAGCGTGACGTCAGCTGCGGGGGCCGCGGCTTGCGTGGTGGGCGCGGCCATGGCCGGGGAGGCCCCCGAGGGGGTGACTGGCAACGCTCCCAGGGAGACGGCCCCTGGCATGAGCATGAGGAGGATGCCGAGGAGGGCGAACGCCCTGAAGTTGCGAGGTGCCATGCGGCTCAGGGGCATCTCGCCCGCCAGTCCTATTTGCACGTTCGGGCGAGGGCCCAGGGGTGACCTGTCAGGTCTGTCGTGGGTGCTCCTCGATGCATGGCCGCGTTGTGAGCTCGCAACGGGGTCGGAAGGGTCCCTGGTCGGAGGGGTCGCAAGGGGAGGGCCCGATGGGAGGAGGGGCCAAAGGGGCACGAGTCGCGGCCGCGGTCCTCCTTTGTCTCTTCGCCTCTTCGCGTTTCATGAGGGTCGCGTTGCTCGTGGGCCAGGAGCCTGATATCGCGCCCCTCCGCCCCCCTCGGCCATCGACCGACCACAGGTGCGACGGATTTGCACAGCGCTCAAGTACGATGCAGGAGAACGAAGGAGCATGACTGGCGAACGTCCACGAACAGGGAGCGACGTACCCCCCGAGGTGGCGCGAGCCATAGTTGACCTCTTGCATGCTGAGCAGGACTTCGTGAAAGCGTGGGGCGACTGGCAAGTGCACCCACGCGTGGACGCGAAGCGACGCGCGAACCGAGCCGAGAAGAAGCTCGAAGAAGCGCAAGCCGCAGCCATCTTCTGGCAAGGCCGCGTCGAGGACGATGGGGACGACGAGCCATAGCGTAGCGAGCATCACCAACGGCGCTCACGTTGGCACGTCTCGAATCGTGCCCCAGAGCCGCCTTTCCCTTGGTGACCCAATGTCCGATCGTGACCATCCGCGTCTTCTCGCTGCGCGTCGCTTCGTGCCTGATCATCGCGCTGCTTGTTGCCGCGTTCCTTCCGACGGGCGGGAACGCCGCGACGACGAGCCTCAAGCGTCCCGGAGGCACGGTCGTATTCACGTTCGACGCAGGCTATGCGACGGACCTCCAAGCCGCGCAGATCCTGGAGGCGCGCGGCTACCACGGCACTTTCTACATCATCGCGGACCAGCTTCGCTCAGGGCCGTACTACACGGACTTCATGTCGAGTGAAGACCTCGTGAACCTCTCCGCGGCCGGTCACGATATCGAATCGCACACGGTCACTCACCCTGACCTCACGACCGTGGACACGGCAACGCTGCAAGCGGAGCTGCGTGGCGCGCGCTTCACGCTCGAGTCCATCGTCGGCAAGCCAGTGCTGCATCTCGCCTACCCATACGGTGAGGTGAACAACACGGTCGCGGCGGAAGCGGCCGTTCACTATCAGTCCGGTCGGACGCTCGTGACGGACCCCAACGAGTTCCTCACGACATCGGACCCCTTCCACCTGCCTGGCCTCATGGTCATGAGCTCGACGAGCCTCGCGACCGCCGAGAGCTACGTGGACTTCGCGCGAACCAACGACGTCGCGGTCATCCTTGACTTCCAAAGCATCACGACCACGCCTGGCACGTACGACTGGACGCCTAGTGACCTGGAGTCGCTTGCGGACTACGCCGTCGCGCAAGGTGCGCGCGTTGAAACGATAGCACAGTTGTTCGCGAACGCAGCGGCTGGGCCCCAAGGGCCTGCGGGCCCACAAGGTCCCGCTGGCCCGCAGGGACCTGCCGGCGTGAACGGCACTGACGGCGCACAAGGACCGCCTGGCGTGAACGGTACGGACGGCGCTCAAGGTCCGCCGGGCGTGAATGGCACGGATGGTGCGCAAGGACCATCGGGCGTGAACGGCACGGATGGCGCGCAAGGACCACCAGGCGTGAACGGTACGGATGGCGCGCAGGGTCAGCCGGGCGTGAACGGCACGGATGGCGCTCAGGGTCCGCCTGGCGTGAATGGCACGGATGGTGCGCAAGGACCATCGGGCGTGAACGGCACGGATGGCGCGCAAGGACCACCAGGCGTGAA
>JBAZZN010000334.1:0-3403 GCA_041658815.1 Thermoplasmatota archaeon | reverse complement strand
GGACGCGTGGCCACCCGGCGCGAGCGTGCTCATTGATGACGCGAGCCTCATGGCGACGAGCAGCGCGAACGTGCGCATCCAACCATCGTACCTCAACATGTGCAATGGCGCATCGTTCCGCACGATCGACTTCGCTCTCCAATGTCTCTCGGGTGGTGGCGGTCTCCTCCTTATCACCGCCGGCGTGTACGAAGGGCCCGTCGTACTCGACAAGGGCGTCACGATGTGCGCGTCCACAGTGACGCGCTTCGATTGCGTCGATAACCTTGGCACCGTCAAGCTCAGCGGCGGCGGGGCGACGGTCCTGCGCCTCACGGCCCCCGCGGCGGGCGTGCGCGGGTTCGTCATCGAGAACCCCGACTACACGGAAGTCGGCGACGTCGATCCAGCCCTCGTGAGCGTCGAGGCCGACTACGTCAGCGTGACCTCGAACACCTTCGGCGCCCCGGCGGCAAACCTGATGCCAGGCGAGTCCCGCCACAGCACGACTGCTATCAGGGTGCTGCCTGGGAACGAGCGCTTCGTCATCGCGAGCAACTCCATGCGCAGCCTCCCCACTTCCCTCGCGCTGGGCGCGACCTGCACGACGCCGCCGTGCATGACGTACGGCGTCGATGCGCCCGGACCTGGCGGGAACAAGAGCTCGGTGAGGACCAACTACGTTGACCTCACGAGCGCCCCGCGGTCCATCGGGCTTCACATTGGGTCCAATGGGACCGCCATCGTGCAGAACACGGTGATCACGGCGGGGCAGCAGTCGAGCAGCGCTGTCGATAGCGTCGGCATCCAGAGTGCGGAAGGGACGTGGTCCGCGTGGGACGTCCGCGGGAACACCATCCGCGACGCCAAGGCCAACGCGCCGCATGTCGCGCGGGGCATCGAAGCGGCGCTCGTGGACAGCCACATCACCACCAACCAGCTCTCTGACCTCCAAACCGGCTTCCACCTCCTGCTGGGGGGCGGGCAGAACGTCCTCACCCGCAACACCATCGAGAGGACCGACCAAGCGCTTCGCACAGAGGCCCCCCGCACGAGCATCCTGAACAACTCGTTCTTGGACAACCTCGAATCGGTCGTGCTCTCTGCCGGCAGCACCGGCGCCACTATGCACAACAACACCATCACCGCGACGCAAGTCGCCGACAAGGCCGTCTCATTTACGGCCGACGCGAACGGCATCGCGCTCGACGCGCGTGAGAACGACTGGGGCGTCTATACTCGAGCTGGGATCCGCGCCCTCATCGATGACAAGGGAACCGGCAACAGCGTTGACGAGAGCTGCTACATCGACAGCGATCACCAAGCGCGCGTCTGTCCCCCACTGTCCGACTTCTTCCAGTCGCCCGTCACGCCGAAGTGGCGCGAAGCGACGCAGTTCGTCGCGACGCCCACTTCGATGGGCCGCGCAGTTGCCAGCTACTCGTGGGACTTTGGCGACGGCGGCAATTCGACGCAGCGCGAGCCCATCCACGCGTTCGCCCTTCCTGGCACGTACGCAGCGACGCTCACCGTGACGGATGCCGATGGCTACTCGGGTTCCGTGACGCACGCGATCGACGTCACGAACACCGCGCCCAGCCTCACCCCGATCGGTGACCGCATGATCGGCGAGAACCAGACCTACTCGTTCCGCGTCTCAGCGACGGACGCAGAGAACGACCCGCTCAACTTCACCGCGAACAACCTTCCGCCTGGTGCCACGTTCGATGCCGTGAACGCGACCTTCGCGTGGCAACCCGGGTTCGAGCAGGCTGGCAATTGGACTGGCATCCACTTCGAGGTCACGGATGGCAACCTTGGTGCCAGCGAGGACATCAACGTCACGGTGGGTCAGGCGAACGCACCGCCCACGATCGAGATCATCGGTAGCTTGTACGGCCGCGAAGCGAGCCTCTTCACTTTCGATGTGCACGCGAGCGACACCGATGGAGACGCCATTCGTCTGTCGGGCTTCGTGAGACCACAAGGCGCGACCTTCGTGGATCACCTCAACGGCACGGCTACATTCAGTTGGACGCCGACGTACATACAAGCTGGCACTTACGCCTTCACGATCCAGGCTTCTGACGGACGACTGTACCCCCAAGTCACGGTCGCACTCACCGTGTGGAACGTCGATCGTGCGCCGACATTCACGCCGAAGGCGGACGTCTATGCCGGCGAGATGGACCATGTCGCCTTCGCCGTGAGCGCCGTGGATGAGGACGGCGACACGCTCACTTACTCCATGAAGAACGCGCCACCCGGTGCCACCTTCGACGCTGGAAAGCGGACCTTCCAATGGACGCCCTCGTACACTCAAGCGGGGCCCTACGCGCCGCGCTTCAACGTGACGGACGGCAACCTCACGCACGAGGTCGTGGTCGGCATCACCGTGTGGAACACGGATCGGGCGCCCGTCTTCGTCCCCGTCCCGGCGCAGACCACCAGGTGGAACCAGACGCTCACGGTGACGTTCTCCGCGACCGACCCCGACAACGATCCCCTCTTCCTCACCCTGCTGGATGCGACCCCCGGTGTCAACCTCGATGGGTTGAGGCTTACTTGGCGCCCCACATCCACACAAACTGGTCCACACAACGTCACGCTGGGCGTCACGGACGGCAACCTCACCGCGCCTGGCTACCTCGTCGTGAACGTCACCGCCAACGCCGCCCCCATCGTCGCGTTGGACGTGCCAGCGCGCGTCGATGTCCTCGCGTCGGTGACCCTGCGCGCGTCGGCCATCGACCCTGATGCCGGCGGCGTTCTCCGGTACTACTGGGACTTCGACACATCGAACGGCCCCTCGGTGGACGCGGTAGGCACGTCCCCGACGTACCGATCAAACGACGTCGGCGAGCGCAACCTGTCGTTGCGCGTGACTGATGCGGACGGGGTCTTCACGATCGTGAACTTCACGATCCTGGTTGACGACGCCATATTCATCGAGGTCCACGCCGAGAAGACGTACCACCCGACCTCCTCGCAGCCAGTGAACGTGCAGGTCCGCGACTGGAGGGGCATCGGCGTGCCCAACGTGACGCTCCACGTCGTCGCCTCGTACGAGCCGGTGTCCGGCGCGCCGGGCATCCGGTTGCGGGAGATGACGGTCACGACGGACGAGCGTGGTCACGCGACCTTCTTCATCACTCCAGACGGCGTATTCGTCAACATTCCCGGTCGCCACGTCGCCACGGTGACCGCGAGCCTGCCCGACTCGTACCTCGGAGACACCGAGACGGCGACTGGGGCGGACGAGTACGCGACGACAAGGTAGCGCCGGGCCCCGGGGCGCAACTCCTCCCTTGGATTCTAACGCCAAGAAACAAAGAACCCAAGAATCCAATCTGACTGCGGGCTCGCTCGACGCCTTGGCTTCTTGGCTTATTGGATTCTTGGCGTGGACGAAGCTGCCGCAGGA
>JBAZZN010000333.1:0-3418 GCA_041658815.1 Thermoplasmatota archaeon | reverse complement strand
ACTTGACCTAGAGTTTTCGGTTTGCGTCGAGGCGTTGCCGGTGCGACCTATGCTAGCGCCGCCCGAGCGTGCCAGAAAGGTGACCAGTTACCTCGTTCTTCACTGACCGATTGGCCAGACCGCGAAACCCTCTTCCGCCTGCTCGGCTTCGCCTACGTGTGAACGTTCGTCCGTTCGGCCTCGAACGTTTCGTCGTGCGCGGCGAGCGTTCTGCGCGCTTCATCTTGGGCTCGTCTGGCGTGGCGCCTTTTCCGTTGGGGGATGTGCCAGGCCTCGATGTCGCAGCTGCCGTTGCACAGTCGGACACGCAGGGTGATGACGTGTTCGCGCGGGCCGTCGCTCGCGCGCGGGGCGTTCCGGTGGAGCATGTGGTGCCCACTGTCGGCGACACAGAGGCCATCTTCCTCGCGCTATTCGCGCTTGTGAATCCTCACGACCGAGTGCTCGTGGAGTCGCCTGCGTACTTCCCGTTCGTGGAGATCCCGCGAGTGCTGGGCGCGAGCGTGGAGCGGTTCGATCGCTCGCTGGAGGACCACTGGCGCATCGATGTGGACGACCTCATCGCGAGGCTCGATGACGAGGTCTCTGTCGTGGTGCTCGCGAACCCCAACAATCCGTCTGGGCAGTTGACACCCGCCCGCGACATCGTTCGGTTGGCGGAAGCGTGCGAAGAGGTCGATGCCTGGCTCCTTGTGGATGATATCTTTCGCACTGTCGTCCAGCCGCGCCCTCCCGTCTCTCACTCGCTTCACTCACGAATCGTGACGGCGGAGAGCCTCACGAAGGCACATGGCTTGTCCACGCTTCGCGCGGGCTGGCTGCTTGCGTCGCCCGAGTTGATGCCGCGCCTTCATGCTGCGCGGGGCTTGACGAGCATCCACGCGGGTGGCTTGTTGCCGCGCTTGGCCGCACAGGCCATCGTGCACGAGGAAGTGCTTCTTCGGCGGACCTTCGAGTTCGCTCACCAGAACCTCGCGCGTTTTCGCGTATTCATGCACGAGCACCATGAACTCGCGTGGCGCGAGCCCGAGTGCCAGCTCATTGCGGCTGTGCGTTTGCCAAGTGGCACGGATGATCTCAAGTTCTGCGAGTTGCTCTTGGAGGAGGAAGGCGTCATGGTCGTGCCCGGCTCGTTCTTGGAGCTTCCCGGATCCGTGCGCTTCGGCTTTGGCGCGGAACCAGTGAAGTTCGAAGAGGGCTTGCGGCGAGTCGGCGCCTTCCTATCGAGATTGAGGCAGCGTTAAGCCGTCTTCCGGGCGTGTCGTTGGCGTGGCGGGCTCGGAATTCACGTGGCGCGCGGTGGTCTTGGGAGTTCTTCTGGCACTCCTCCTTGGTGCGGCCAATATGTACGTGGGCTTGCGCGTGGGGCTCACGATCTCTGCCAGTATTCCGGCCGCCGTGCTCTCGATGGGTATCCTTCGGGTCCTGCGGAACTCGAACGTGCTTGAGAACAACATCGTGCAGACGTTCGCCGCGAGCGGCGAAGCAGTCGCGTCAGGCATCATCTTCACCATTCCGGCGCTACTCATCCTCAATGACCCGGCGACTGGCACCCCGATCTGGGCTGATGCGCACGCGCGTGAGACGCTCCTCATCGCGATGGCCGGCGGCGTGCTGGGCGTCCTGTTCTGCATCCCGCTTCGTCGGGCGTTCATCGTTGATAGCAAACTGCCTTTCCCAGAGGGCGTTGCCTGTGCTGAGGTCTTGAAGGCTGGCGAGAAGGGTGGTGGCGGTGCGCGTGTGCTCGTGGGCGGCTTGCTGGTGGGAGCTTCGTATGCGTTCCTGCAGGCGGGTCTGCGCTTGTGGGGGGAGACTGTGGAGGGGGCGCGTCGTGTGGGGAGTGGCGTGGCGTACTTGGGCACCACTCTAACGCCGATCCTCGCCGGAGTCGGTTACATCGTCGGCGTCCGCGTGGCGTTGTTGCTCACGCTTGGCGGCGCGTTGGCGTGGTTCGTGCTCATCCCTCTGTTCCTGACAACGGGCATCCCGGGGCTCGTGGCTGCGACGCCGCATCCGGAGCTATCGCCTCTCGATGCGGCGTACGATGTGTGGTCCGCAAAGATCCGCCTCGTGGGCGGTGGCGCCATGATCACGGGCGGGCTTTTCACGCTGTGGAGCACACGCGGCTCGCTCGTGGCGGCGTTCAAGCAGAGCCGAAGGGCCGGCGGGGCACGTGTCGGTGCTCCTGCAACGGATCGCGACTTTCCCCTGAACGTCATTCTCTTCGGGAGCGCGGCACTCGCTGTGGTCATCGGTCTCTTGTTCTACAGCTTCACACAGAACCTCGTGCAAGCGCTCGTCGCCACGGTCGTGATGCTCCTTGCCGGCTTCTTCTTCAGCGCAGTCGCGGGATACATGGCCGGCGTCGTTGGGAGCAGCAACAACCCGATCTCTGGCGTAACCATCGTCACGCTGATCACGGCATCCCTCCTGCTCGTGGCGCTTGGTGCCAGCGGGGCCTCTGGTATCCTCGCGGCGCTCAGTATCGGGGCTATCATTTGCGTGGCTGGAGCGATGGCCGGTGACACGCTTCAAGACCTCAAGACCGGTTACTTGGTCGGCGCGACGCCTTGGAAGCAGCAGCTCGCTCAGGTGCTTGGCGTCGTGACGTTCAGCCTTGCTGCGCCCTTCCTCCTCTCGGCGCTCGTCCGCGCGTACGGCATCGGCGGCGCGACTGGCTTGGCGGCGCCCCAGGCGTTCCTCATGTCGCGAATCCTTGCGGGCATCTTCGGCGGCACGTTGGACTGGAACCTCATCGCGCTTGGCGCGGCTATTGGCATAGGGCTCGTGCTCCTTCGCTTGCCAGTCATGGCGGTCGCCGTTGGCATGTACCTCCCGCTTGCGACCACGACCCCCATCCTTGTCGGCGGATTGCTCGCCCACTACGTGACTCGCCGAAGCGGCGAGGCGAGCGAGAGCAGCCCCGCTCGCCAGACCGGCTTGCTCTTCGCCAGCGGTCTCATCGCGGGGGAAGCCATCTTGGGCATCGTTGTGGCTGCGCTCATCCTGCAAGGGCCGGCCTCTACGGGCATCGCGGCGCCAATTGTCATCGCACTCCTCGCTGCCGTTGGCGTCCTCGTCTTCGGCACCGTGTTCGGGAAGGCGCGCGCGTTCGTCGCGAGCGTGCTCGTCATTGGGGGCGGTATCGCGTCCTTGCTCGTCGCGCGGTCGGGCTACGAGTACACCTTCACGAGCGGGGCCCAGTGGCCAGGCGTGCTCCTATTTGCGTACGTGCTCGCGCTCGTCGTGTACGTGCCGATGCGGGTGGCGAGAGCGCGGGAGGATCAGGAGCTTGGCACGTTAGGAAGTTAACGACGTGCAGGATGGTTGGGTAACACTGCGCGGGCCGCGCGCAACGAGCCCGGCCATTTCTTTTCGATCAGCGGCCGGGCTCGTTCGCGCCTAGTCGAACGGCCCC
>JBAZZN010000332.1:0-3433 GCA_041658815.1 Thermoplasmatota archaeon | reverse complement strand
CGCAATTCATCATCGTCAGCCTACGCAAGGTCACGCTCAAGGAAGCCGAGCATGTGTACGGCGTCACGATGACCGACCTCGGGTTGTCCGAGATCATAGGCGAAGTGCGCCTGAGCGAGCTGGCGGACGAACCGCCACAACAGGAGGCGCCGTCGCCGTGAGAGCAGCCACTCCACGCCAAGACACGAAGACTCCGAGAATCCAAACGGTTGGAGTCTTTGAGTCTTGGAGTCTTGGTGGGTCAACGCGCCGAGGGGGAACACCATGACACCCCCAGAGCAGGTCCAAGCTACCGAGCGCCAGATAGTGTCGCACCTGATGTGGCACAAGGCCATCCTCTCGGAAGAGGAATCGTCGACCCGCGTGGACGAGTACATCCGCATGCTGCGCGAGCGCGGCGAGGGCCAGCACGTGGGCTTCACCGACCCCTTCGATCGCAGCATCGCGCTGGCCTTCGAGCTCGTGCTCGAACAAGGCATGGACCCGTGGCACATCGACCTCGTCCGCTTCACCGCCCTCTACTTGGACCGAGTGAAGGACGGCACGGACATCGACCTCATCACGGCCGGCAAGCTCCTGCACATGGCGTGGAGCATCCTCAAGATGCAAAGCGAGGCCTTGCGAGCGCGCGCCGAGCCGCCGCCACCGCCCGAGCCAGATCTCCAGTGGGAAGACATCTCGCTGGAGGTCGTGGACGACCCCGACGCTGCGTTCACGGACCGCGTGCTCCAGCCGGGCGACGCGCCCATCGACGAGAAGGTCTTCCACAAGGGAGACCGCAAGGTCACGCTCATGGAGCTCGTGGACGCGCTCGAAGAAGCGCGCCACGAGGCCGAGATGCGCCGCGAGATCACGCTCAGGCGCGACGCCGACAAGGCCATCCGGAGCGCGAAGCGGCAAGGCCGAGCAGACGCGGCCGCCCACAAGGACGACCAGGAAGGCGACATAGCTGAAGTGTGGGACCGCATCCTCGGCAAGAACGGTGTGCCCATCCCGATCATCGACATCCAGACCAAGACGAAGGACGACATGGTGAAGACGCTCCTGTCCGTGCTCTTCTTGGCGCGAGCCGACAAGATCCGCCTGTGGCAAGATGACTTCCCCTTCGGCATGATCTTCATCCAGAATCCGCAGGCGACAGGCTACGTGGATGCGCGGCCGGCGCTACCGCCAGAGCCAGTGGTCACGTCGAAAAGGCGCCCGCCCCAACGCAAGCCCAAGCCAAGCAAGATAGCGGAGGTCACGCATGCCCAGAACTGAGCCCTCCATGGTCCTCATGGCCGCAGAATTCGGCGCGCCCACCCCCGAGTTCGATCCCGTCCTCGTCGTCGAGGCCGCCCTATTCAGCGCGGGCAAACCCCTCGCGACCGAAGAGATCGCGGAGAACACCGGCCTCGATCGCCGCAAGGTCTTAGGCTACCTCAAAGAGCTGCAAGCACGCTACGCCAACGCGAACACGGCGCTTGAGATCGGCAAGGCCGGCGACAAGTGGGGCATGCAGGTCTGCACCGCCTACGCGGAGAAGACGACGAAGCTCGCCCCAATGGAGATCCCGCTCAAGCTCCTCAAGACGCTCGCCCTGATCGCGTACCACCAGCCAGTCCTCCAAAGCGACGTGAAGGAGATGGTCGGCGACAAGGTGTACGAGCACGTGGCCCTCCTCGTGGAACTGGGCCTCGTCAAGAAACGAGTGCACGAGCGCAGCTTCCTCCTTGTCACGAGCGAGCGCTTCCCAGAATACTTCGGCATCCCGGCCGCTGACCGTGAGGGCATCAAGACGTGGCTCGCAGAGAAGGTCGGCCTCCAACTGCCCAAGACGGACGACAAGGGGAACGCGAAGCTCAACACGTTCGACGACAACGTGCTATGAGAGAACGCGCCCCTGCCGTCCGCACACGGGGCACGTGATATCGACCGGCCCCCCCGTCGCGGTGTACGGCACGAGCGTCTCGCACTGGGGGCACTTCGTCGTGCGGAAGCGCTCGGCGGCGCTCGTGGGCACGACAGCGCCCGCAGGCGCAGGAACCGCGGCAGCAGCCGCGGGCTGCTTGCGAGCGATGGCCCAATAACTCGCAGGCAAGAGGGGAAGGAATGGTGCGAGCGGCCACGACGCTATGACTGGTGCGAAGGCCTCGGCATACGCCTCTGGGACGCCAACGAGCTTGAACAACGCTTGCTCCGGCGCGCTCAGCACAAGCCCGATGATGACGAGGACGATCCACACGAGCACGATGAGCGCCGTGAACCCCAACGTCCTGCGCTCCTTCGCGAACGCACTGCTCGCGGCCAACGCTCCCTGAACAGTGTTGCCATCCGCAGCGGCCGCTGGCGCGTACGCGAAGCGGTGCAAGAAGAAGAAGAACGGGACGACGAGGAGCACCAGCCCCACGAAGAAACTGAGCGTGAGGAGCATGCCAAGACCCAGGACCTTGGTGGGCGAACGCATCACGCGCCGCAGCGAGCCTGGGCTTGCTACGCCCTCACGCTCGAGCACGAACGCCGCGATGACGACCCACATGCCAAGCTCCACCATGGTGGCGACGAGGGCGGCTGGAAGTGCGACACCCAAGTACTGCAAGCTCTGCGCAACGCTCATCGCGCCAAGGTCCGGCGTGATACCCTGCGCTTCATCGTACGCCGTGACCAAAGCTTGGGCACAGAGCGTGACGAGGACGACGGGAAGCCACAAGACCATGAGCGCCCCCCAGTGCTTGCCGAACAACCTGAGCGCGGTCCTCGCCGCGCTCACGGGGTCAACAGGCTCTGGCGCCGCGAACGACCCATGGGCTTCATTGTGCGCGTGACCACACTGCGGGCACGTCTGCTCAGGCGCGCCAAGGACCTCCGCGAAGCTCCGGCCGCACTGCTCGCAGGTCCTCATGGCCTATCTCCCGCGTTCGTGAGCCGAGCTTGCGCGTCGCGCCCGGCCTCCAAGAGCACGCGCTCCAGCGCGGGCGGGCTGGCGAAGAGACCGCCCTTCAACTTCACGAGCACCTCGACGCCAGCGTCGGCCCACGCGAGCTTCGCGTACGCGCGGCACCCAAAGCCGCGCGCCACGAGATCAAAATGGTCGCCCGAGCGCACGTCGATGCCGCGCGCTGTGAGCCCTCGCTGGAGGAGACGCGAGAACTCGTCGAGCGGCGCGCTCACCTCGAAGACCCAGCGGCGCCAACGAGCCACGCTTGAGCCGACGGCGGCAGGGCGTGAAAAGGGTTCCGTGAAAGGGGGAAACACTCAATACCCAACGGCTCGCCTCAAGCCCCATTGGCGTTCCCCTCCCTAGCCGATGCGCCGTGGAGCCTCATCATGGCCTTCGCGAGCCTTGGCCTCATCTACTTCCTGTTCCGGTCTCGGGGGGACGTGTTCGAGGACCTTGGCTTCACGGGCAAGGAGGTCGCGCTCCTTTGCTTGGGCAGCATCGCGGGCTGGGCCG
>JBAZZN010000331.1:0-3454 GCA_041658815.1 Thermoplasmatota archaeon | reverse complement strand
CGAAGGAAAGCCTGGAGCAGGGGGAGCCTGGCGAATGGAAGACCGACGCGAACGGCGTGTGGGACAGCGAGAAGCACGACTTCGTGTTCCTGGCGACTCCGAAAGAGGACACGGTCGCTGAACTCGAAGCTCTCATCCGCTGGCACGAGAACGAGGCCTACCGACTTCCCGCGCCCATAGCGGCCGCGATTCTTTTCGCCGAATTCGAGAGCATCCACCCGTTCCCGGACGGCAACGGCCGTCTCGGCCGCCTGCTGAACCTTTGGGCGCTCAAGGCCAACGGCCTCAAGAACGCGTTCCTCGCGCCCATCGACGAGCGGTTCAAGCGCAGCCAAGACCGCTTCTACGCCGCACTGAGGACGACGAACCTGGGAGACTCATACTCGGCGTACTGCGGGTACTACCTCACCCAGTTGCGCGCGGCGTTCGAGCAAGCCCAATACTTGGGTCGGCTGGGCGACGTCTTCGACGAACTCCCGCGAGCCAGCGCGAGAGGAGTCCTCGAGTGGATCCTCTCGGCGCGCGCGGATGACTGGTTCAAGCGCGGCGATTACCCCAACGACGAGGCAGTGAGCGATGCCACGCTCACGACCATCCTGAGCGAACTGACCGCCCTGGGCTTCCTCGAAGCACAAGGCGAGCGCAAGGGCCGCAAGTACCGGCTCGATTGGGACGCCGTGCTGGCGAAGACGGAACGAGCGGCGGCGCGATAGCCACGCCTCAGTGCCCGCTGCCCGCGCTCGTCGTCCCGTTGAATATGGTGGGGTCGGCCCAGCCGCTCACGATGAGGCTCCCGACTGCGCCGCGGTCGATCGTGCGTGATAGCGTGTGATCCACGAGCGTGTAGCTGCCGGGGTAATCGACCTTGAACTCGATCATCGCGTCGCCTGCCGCGGGCACCATGATCGTTTGCCGGTTGAACGTGGGCGGGCCGTTCCCGTCCAGATAGACGCGGTCGAAGACCTCTCCGATGAGGTGGAAGCTACTCGGCACGAAGCCGCCTACTCCAAAGAAGATGCGCACCGTGTCGTTCACGTTGGCGTGGAGCGCGCCCTCCCCCGTGAGCGCGGCGGCCTTGCCGTTGAAGAAGAACCAATCAGGCGTCTCGGCGAGGACCTTCTCTGGCGAGAAGAATAGGTCGCCTTTGTCGCCCAGCTTGCCTGACGTGTAGGCCTCGCCTTGGACCACGTAGAATTCCTTGTCCACGATCGGGAGGCCTTCCTTGGGCTCGACGAGGATGAGGCCGTACATGCCGTTGGCGATGTGGTCCGGGATGTGGGGCGAAGCGCAGTGATAGACGAAGAGGCCGGGGTTGATGGCTTTGAACGTGAAGCTCGTGGTGGCGCCGGGGTTGCTCTGCGTGACGGCCGCGCCGCCTCCGGGGCCCGTGACGGCATGCAGGTCGATGCTGTGCGGGTGCAGGCTCGTCGCGTCGTTGCGCAGCGTGAGCATGACCAAGTCACCTTCCTTGATGCGGATCATGGGCCCAGGCACGGTCCCGTTGAACGTCCAGAACGGATAGCTCACACCGTCCGCGAGGAGCGCCGTGACTTCCTTGGCGGCGAGGTCCACGTGTACGTACCCATCGGGACCCGCGGTCATGAGCTTGGGCGCGATGGCCGAGGGCACGACGGTCGTCGTGACGTTGCTTGGCGCTTGGGGTGCTGACGATTGTGATGTCGTCTGTGTGGTTGAGCCGCCGGTCCCGACGATGACGGTTCCCACCATTCCCTTGTGCAGCCCATCGCTTCCCATGCTGGAGTGGGGAACGCAGTAGTATGTGTACGTGCCGGCCTTCGTGAACGTGAAGCTCCACGTGCCATCCGGCTGGATCCACTTGTCCGCCGCGGCTCCGCTTCCCTCTGTCCCCCACAATGCTATGTTCTCGGGGGTGACGGTGTGGGGGACCGTGTCGTGGTTCGTCCACGTGACGGTCGTGCCGACGGCGACGCTCGTGGTGGCCGGCTGGTAGAGGAGCTGCTTCATCTCGATGGCGTTCGTGGTGCCGGTAGTGGGGGGGGTAGGCGCTTGATTGCCGGTGCACCCCGCGGCGACGAGCGCGATGGCCACAGTGATGACGGCTAGCACGATTGATCGCCCACGGGTCACGGTCATGCGGTCGCGGGCAGCACGATCCGGGTGTATCATCCCTGTTGTCGGGGCAAAGCAGATCGTTCCGAGACTCGGCCCCCGCTCACGAAGCACTTATATGTGGGATGCCACGTCGGCGGCCTTGCGAACGGTGCGGTCCCGCCGCTTTGGCGAGACTTCCCCGGCTCGGACATTTGAGTGATACCCATGGCACGCGTCCACGCCCGGCGCCGCGGCACCAGCCGCTCCCGCGCCCCTCCCCGCGACGAAGCTCCCGAATGGCAACCGATCGAGAAGCAAGAGGTCATTGATATCATCGTGAAGCAGGCCCGCGAGGGCCGCACCGGTGCGTTCATCGGCCTGATGCTGCGCGACCAGTACGCCGTGCCTGACGTGAAGCTCGCGACGGGCAAGACGATGACCGAGATCCTCACGGAGAACGGCCTTGCGCCACAGATCCCCGAGGACCTCCAGAACCTGATGAAGCGCGCCGTGCACTTGCAGGGCCACCTCGCGACGCACCGCCGCGACCTGCACAACGCGCGCGGCCTCACGCTCATCGAGGCCCGCATCCGCCGCCTCGCCACGTACTACCGCCGCGTGGAGAAGCTCCCCGCAGAGTGGCGCTACACGGCCGAGACCGCGCAACTGGTCGTTGAGTGAACTCAGATCTCGCTGGGTTCCGCGGCCAAGTTCTCGACGCGTAGCACGTGCTCCTTCGTGACGGCGACGTACGTCTTCGCGTACACTGCGCCACGGTTGCGGCTCTTCGCTGGCGCGCTGTACTCGATCACGCGGAGGCCCTGCTGGGTCTCGGCGGTCATGACGTGCTCGTCGTCCCCTGTGGCGCCCATCATGGGCGTCGCACTCGCGTCTTGAGCGGGGGGCGGCGTGGGCGGTGCCTCGACGCGGACCCGGCGCCGCACGAAGAGCGGCAGCTCGATGAGGATGACGAGCACGAAGAACGCGACGCCTCCCAAGACGAGCGTCTGCGTGGGCACGTTGCGGATCTCGATGCGGAAGATGGCCATCGCCAGGATGAGGACGAAGTATAGGATGGCCAGAGAAGGCAGGATCCAGAGCTTCCACGGTCTCTTGACGCGTATCACGTAGTCGCGGGGCTCGTCCGCCATGGTTCGCTCGCGCGTCGATTGGAAGCCCGCTATAAGAGCCCTTGGCTTCGGATCAATCATCGAAGACCCGGTGGGACCGCTTAAAAACGTCCCGCGCACAAATGGGTGGTGTGCCTGATGGTAACTGGTCACCTTTCTGGCACGCTCGGGCGGCGCTAGCATAGGTCGCACCGGCAACGCCTCGACGCAAACCGAAAACTCTAGGTCAAGTTCAGCTATCATTCCTTTGT
>JBAZZN010000330.1:0-3466 GCA_041658815.1 Thermoplasmatota archaeon | reverse complement strand
GAGCACGAAGTACATCAGCGCAAGGAAACCAGCGAAGCTGCCCGCAAGCGTGGCGAGTGCCACGAAGAACAATGGCGTGATGCCAGCGACCATCGGCGCGTCCGCGATGTAAGCGGGGATCTTGCCCACGGGGAACGCTGTGGGAGCAAGGAACGTCATCGCGGAAACGACGAGCACAGCAGGAATGACGGCGTCGCCCAAGCCCATGAACATGGCCTCGCGGCGCTTCTCGACGCGCTCAGTCGCGGTCGCAACGACGTTGTCGTACTCGCGCGCCTCGACCGTGTACACACCGATGGCGTCCCGGGGCACTTGGACGCTCAGCGCCTCCGCCCCAACCACGCCCATCGATTCGCGAGTACCGTCGGGCCGCGTGAGCCAGATCGTCGTGCGGTCTGGCGCCGCTATGTTCCCGACGGTCACGCGCATCTCGAAGCCGTCGGCGCGCAGCTCCTTCGTGACCATGATAGCAGGCGCGCCAGCTGCCGGAGCCGCGGTCTTCGGCTCGCTGAGCTGTCGAGTCTCCTCAAGGAACGAGTAGCCACGCGTCTTGGGCACGACGAACATGATGGGCAAACGCAACTCCAGCACGCTGTCGGCGAGCGCGAGCATGTGCTTCGTGCGGTACACGGCGATGGCGTCGTACACGGCGAACGCGGTGAGCAGGATGAGGCACGGCAGGAGTCCGAAGCTGATGCCAAAGATGCCAGCAGCGCCCGCCGCGACGACGATGCCGACCGCGTCGATGACGTACCACTCGGGATAGAACCACAAGAGCGCAGTGAGACCCACCGAGACCACGCCAGCGACGAGCTCGCTTGGCCCGACGGGGTCGCCCGCGCCCATCACGCTGACCAGGAGGGGCCACGCGACGTAGTAGATCGTCATCAGGATGCTGCCCAAGATGACGTACTTGATGAGGACGCGGCGACCGAACTTGGCGATGAGCAGGATGCCGATGGTGAAGACGACGACCACGCCCAAGTAGATGAGCGGGTTCGCGAGACTGTCGGGGTCCTCGAACGCCCTGATGTTCTGCTGCTGGAACGTCAGGGAGAACAGCATTGAAAGGCCGATGCTCGCCAGGAACAGCATCGCCATGAACGCGACGGCGGGGATGTCCTTGCGCAGGTCCACGGGCTCCTCGATGGAAGCGTCTTCGGCCACGGACGAGCGAGGCGAGCGCCGCGCTTGAGGGTTTCCGCTCAGACGGCCCTGGGACACAACTTCTCTCTTGGATCCGAACGCCAAGAAGCAAAGAAGCCAAGAATCCAAGCTGGCTGCGAGACCGCCCGACGATTGGCGTCTTGGCGTATTCGTTTCTTGGCGTGGACGAATCTGTCGCCCGCAGACAAGCGGAGGTTCCAAGCCCAGCGTTGCAGGGGGCAGTTTGCGCCCCGGGGCTCGCTCAGACGGGCCCCGCTTTTCCCACCAGCTCGGCCACGTCCATCGTGGCGGTCTTCCACAGTTCCTCGAAACGCCCCTCGAGAGCGCGTGCGAACTTGGGGTCCCAGATGTACACCGTCGCGAAGTAGGCCTTGGGGTCTGCCGGGTTCTTCACGCCCACGAGGGCCTTCTCGCCGTCCATGATGGCGAATGACACTTGCTCGCCCTCGATGACGCGCACGAAGAGCGTCTTCCCCAGATGCGGCAACAAGCGCCCGGCCAGGCTATCATTCAGCGGCGAGTCAAGGATGTTCGGGATGTCCGCGTCGCGGATGAGGATGCGCGTTCGCACGCCGCGGTCCACCGCCCCAGCGAGCGCTTCGAAGAGGTCCTTGTCCTCGGACGTGTACGGCGCGACCTCAAGATTGACGTCCATCGAGTGGGAGGCCTCCGCCAAGCGCTCCATGAGGAACGCGCGCGATTCCGACTCGCCCACGCTCGCGCTGTAGAAGCTCGACGGGTCCTTCTTGACCTTGGGCGAAAGACGCTTCTCCAAGTCGCTCGCGAGGCGCGTCAGCTCCGAGTAGCGCTCGTCCAAGTCGCGCTTGCGCTGCGCGAGCAGGAGGGACATGGCGACGCGTGGCTGCACGGCCGAGTACTGCTTGGGCCTGCCCTCGTTCATCGAGAGGAGGCCACGCTCCACGAGGCCGTTGAGCACGTCGTACACGCGGCCGAATGGGATGTTGGCCTTGTGCGCGACAGTGCTCGCGTCCGCTTGGCCCAAACGCAGGAGGCAAGCGTACGCAGCGGCCTCGTACGTCGAGAGACCAAACCCCTTGAGTTCCTCCGAAGCCGATTCGTCCACACGCCCCAAGTTGGGTGCAAGCCAAAATCTCTTGCGTAATTACTGAACCGGCGCCCGGTTGCAAAGTCGCCCCTTACAACTCGCGCCAGGTTGCCTCGCCACGGACACCTTTATGCGGGGTCCTCGCCTCGCCTCGCCTCGTGGAGCGAGCGCTCACCAAGACCACGCTCGACATCGAGACTACGATGGTCGCCGTCGAGCGCACCATCGCGGCCGCCACCGACTGCCAGGAACCGCTCCTCCGCAAGATGGTCGCCGAGCTCGTCGGTGCGGGCGGCAAGCGCCTCCGGCCCCGAATCGCGCTCCTCACGTTCGACGCGTGCGGCGGGCATGACCCTTCGCAAGTGATCGAAGCGGCGGCCGCCTTCGAACTGATCCACACGGCCTCGCTCGTGCACGACGACATCATCGACCAGTCGCCCCTCCGCCGTGGCCGGCCCACGGTGCACGTGAGCTACGGCATCCCGCACGCCATCGTGGCGGGCGATTTCCTCTTCACCCAAGGCTTCGCGCTCAGCGGCCGATTGCCCAAGGAAGTCATCGCCGTGACCGCCGAAGCGTGCGTGCGCCTCGCGGAAGGCGAAGTCATGGAGCAACGCCTCCTCGCCGAAGAAGTGGACGAGGAGCAGTACCTCAAGATCATCGCGAAGAAGACGGCCGAGCCCATCCGCGCGTGCGCCATGACGGGCGCCATCCTCGCGGGCGCGGACCGCGACACCGTCGAAGCGCTCGGACAGTACGGACTCGAGCTTGGCATCGCGTTCCAGATCGCTGACGACGTGCTCGACATCGCAGGCGACCCCAAGGAAACGGGAAAGACCGTCGGCCAAGACGCCAAGACGGGCGTGCTCACGCTCCCCGTAGGTTTGGGCGAGGACGCGCGCACGTTCCGCGCGCTCGCGCGGACGACCGACCCCGCGGAACTACGACAGATGCTCCAGGACGCGGGGGCTATAGACAAGGCGCGCGCCGTCGCCACGAAGTACGGCGAGCGAGCCAAAGGGCGCCTAGCACGCTTGCCTAGCGGGCCAAGCAAGGACGCGCTAGTGGGGCTGGCGGACCAAGTCGTGAAGCGTCGCAGTTGAGCGCTCACCCAAACAGCGCTTCGCGCACATTCTCTAGCCCCGCGAGGTCGTGCACGCTGCCCGGGAGGGCGGGGACGACGAGGAACTCCACGCCGGCCAAGTTCGCGCGCAGGCGAAGCGCGTGCTTCTC
>JBAZZN010000329.1:0-3481 GCA_041658815.1 Thermoplasmatota archaeon | reverse complement strand
CGCTGCCTCGCTCGACGTGGCTCTGCCACGCGGTCGCTCGGCCGCCTTCGCCTCGCCCGCCGCCGCGTGCGAACGCAGTGTTACCCAATCCACCTGGACGTCGTTAACCGGACAGTGCCGGTTCACCCCCCGCCTCGAGGCTCACGCACGCGAGTCCATGCCTGCGTTCAGTTGACCCACGGCGCAGGCGGCGCGTCCGCGTGCGCTATCATGCCATCATCGATCATCGGCAGTTCGAGGTACGTCCCGTTCCCCAGCGTCACGGTGTTCGTGGCGCGATAGGGCGAGCGCATGACGTAGTCGTCCGTGGACTTGATCACTAGGACGACACTGTGCCCCTTCGCGACGATGTGGTCGTTGGGGTGCAAGTCGAAGTTGATATCATATGCCTGACCGGCGATCATGTCTGCGCCCTTGTCGAGTGAGTCACGGTGCCGCGCGTCCAGGTATCCCCGGCTGAGGTACGCTTGCGAGCCGTCAGGTGCGCGGTCATACACGAGCACGTCGATCTGCGTGCCCGGCATGTCGCTGGCGAGCTTCACGTGCAGGCGCGGCACGCCTGCGATGTGGAGAGGTGCATCGAGCGGGGCGCTCACGAAGGCAAGGTGATCGACACCCACTAGCTCTGCATCGATGCGACCAGTCGCGTCGTCATGATAGCTCAGTGCGCCACTTCCTTGTGCTGCAGCGAGCTTCCAGCCCGTCACTGGGTAGAAGCGTGTGGACGTCAAGTTCGCTGGAGGCCACGAGGGTTCTGCACGGAACTTGCCCGTGTTGTCCTCCACGATCACCGTTGGCAAGAGCTCGGCGCCGTTGTTGCGGTCAAGGAGCCAGTGGTCGAGGAAGCGGTGCATGTACTCGTAGAACGCTTTCTTCGAAGCGGGGACGCCGTGCCCGTGCTGTTGGAGCCACACATGCACGTCAGACGAGTTGGTGAGGTTCACGAGGAAAGCAGGCACGACGGAGGGGGCCACGTTCCAGTCCTCCCAACCGTGCGCGTAGAGGACTGGCACGGTGATGTTCTGCGCGTCCTTCGTGAGGTCGCGCGCGTGCCAATAGGCGTCGTAGTCGTCCTGCGCGTAATCCTCTGTCGTATATTGGGCAGCGCACTGTGCTTGGTCTGGACCGCCGTTCGTCGGGTTCCGCGCTCCCGGCACCATGCCCATGGCGGCCCACAGCGCAGGGTCCGTATCCGACGAGCCCGGGAACGGGTCGCCGTTGCGCCGGTGCGTTCCCAACTCGAAGTAGTAGCGGTACCACTCGGTCACGCCGCTCATCGGAATGATCGCGCTTAGGTGCGGGGGCTGCGTGATGGCCGTCTCGATGGGCGTCGTGCCCACGTAGCTCGTGCCAAGGAGCGCGACCTTGCCGTTGCTCCACTTCTGCTGCGCGACGTGCTCGACGACCGCGTAACCGTCCTTGCCTTCTTCAGGGCCACCGACCGTTAGGCACCCGCCGCTCTCACCCGTGCCCCGCACGTGCACCACACCCACCGCGTAACCGTAGGGGACGTACTGGTTGGCGAGCGAGTAGCCCTGCAGACCGAGGTTCGTTTGCGCTGAGAGCCCCCACGCTTCGTCGCCAAGGAGCGCGTAGGGCGTGTACTCGAGCATGGTGGGGAAGGGACCATCGCCGTCGGGAAGCTGCAGGTCCACGTGGATCATGGTGCCGTCGAACGACTTGACGTCGAAGGGAAGGAACTGGCCCAGCTTGTGCGTGGCGCTGGTGAGCGGCTCGTACAAGGCGGCCTGGACGCTTGGCGGCGTGGCCACCGGGGTCACACACCCAGCGAGCAGGGTGAGGAGCGTGAGGGCGACGAGGAAGGGCCTCGCGTACATGCGGCGAGCGAGTCCTTGTGCTAGACAAAAGCGTTTGTTGTAGCCCGGTGGGCGCTCGTCCACGCCGCCAATGGGCGGCGTGATCCTTCGCCCCGGCGGGTTGGACTCGCGGCGCTCAAACTGATTGTCTATAGATTATCGAATGATGAAACCATAACTTGATAACTTGATGAGCCCACTATCGAGTGGGTGCGTGACGAGCACCTAGGTGAGAAACGTATGCCCGCAGCGACCACTACGATTCCAGTTGACCCAGAGGTGAAGGAAAGACTTGCCCAAGCAAAGGGAGACCAATCATGGAACCAATTCCTTTCACGAGTTGCAGATGAGCTTCTCGACGACGCTATCAAGCTCGCCGAAGAGCGTCTCGATGACCTCCGCAAGCGGAAGGCGAAAACGTACTCGCTCGACGAAGTCCGGGCGGAACGCGCGGCTCGCCGCAACAAGGCCTGAGTGCTGGACCTCAGCGATGACGAGTACGAGCGGATGGATGCGCATCTCGAGAAGCTGGCTCAAGAGCCTTTCCGGCCGCGCCCAGGGATGGACATCAAGAAGCTCAAAGACGTCGATGGCGACGGTCTTTATCGCCTGCGTGTCGGCGAGCACCGCGCGATATACGCCGTCGTCTCGGTCGACCGTGTTGTTACCGTGCTTGTCGTTGACGACCGCGAGGCCGGTTATTCACGAATGATCCAGCGCGCCATGGCAAGGATGCGCGACTGACTTCTGAAAGACTGGTTCATCGCCCGCCACTCGGCACGGAGTCCTCCGTTCCTTCGTGCTTCTTCGCCGATCTTCGTGAGCTTCGTGGGCGAGCAGGGGATGGCTTGACATGGCGGTCCCGACTGTACACCGACGGGCTATTCAGCGTACGGTCACAGCGCGTCCAGCCCGCGCCCCATCAACGAGGCCACATAACCGCGCACGAACTCGGCTTGGCCGTTCCACTCCATGATGGAGCGCGCGTTGGGCACGCGGGACCAGTAGTGAGTTAGTGCGCGCTCCGCGGACCAACCATGCTTCGCCATGAGCGCGCACGTGATGGCGGTGCCAGTGCGTCCCCACCCGGCCTTGCAGTGCACGACGGCAGGGACGTCACGCTGCAAAGCGAGGTAGTCCTGCAGGAAGCGTTGGAGTTGCGGCATGGTCGGCGGCTTGTCGTCAGTCCAGAAGTGGGGGCGCCAGTCGAAGCCGCCCGCGCGAACAAGCGCGGCTGGTACTGCTTCCTCCATGCTGTAGATGACGCGGATGCCGCCCGCGCGCAAGCGATCGAAGTGCTCGCTCGTGAATGGGAGGGGACATCGGTGCAGGTTCTCGTGGACGAGCGTGAGTCCACCCATCCGGTCGAACCAGTCCTCGAGAGGCACGATCAGGACACCGTGACGGCACCCACTTAATGCCTTGCGGGGCGCCAGCCATGGGGCACGGCTCTGGCATGGGTTATCCTAAAGCGATGACCCGACATTGCCGCGACTGCATGCGAGTCCTGCTCATCCTACTCGTCGCCGTGCCTGCCTTCGTCCTACTTGCCCCCTCCGCCGCCGCCTGCTCCGGCTGGGACTCGACGACGGTGCAGAACCACGGGAAGCTTGGTGACTACCGGTACAGCGTCTCGACCAGTGACGACGGCTGCGTGAACTACT
>JBAZZN010000328.1:0-3502 GCA_041658815.1 Thermoplasmatota archaeon | reverse complement strand
CGCCACTCGCGCTTCGCGCTCGCTGCCTCGCTCGACGTGGCTCTGCCACGCGGTCGCTCGGCCGCCTTCGCCTCGCCCGCCGCCGCGTGCGAACGCAGTGTTACCCAATCCACCTGGACGTCGTTAGGGCGGTTTGCTACTGCCGAGCCTTCTCGCGCTTGAACGCTGATGCTTGCCGCTCGTCGAATGTGATGATCGTGTCCCCCAGTTCGAGCGCGAGGACGATTCCCCATGCGTCCACGTAGCTAAGCGAGGAGTGGGCCTTGAACACGCGCGTGACCTCCGCTCCGTCGCAGGGGGAAGCGTGGCGGAAGCCTCGCAGCTGCTCGAGCTCGCCGAGGCACTCGCGAGCGATGCGCGAGCCGTCGAGGCCAACGTCGTTGCCTCGACGCCTTAGCACGGTCGTCAGTTCGGCCAGCACGCCGCCGGTCACGTGCAGGAGGACAGGCGCCCCGATCTGTGCTCTCGCCTTCTCGTGGAGGGGGTGGTCCGCGTCGAAGATCGGAACGAGGACGCTTGTGTCAGGCACCGGCATTCGCGTCATCCTCGAGGATCGCGTCGATGTCGTACGCGCCTCCAAGCCGGAAGGTGGGCAGCCGCTTCACGTCGTTTGGCGCTACCTCGCCTTGCACTTCGACGTCGACGGTGTCGCCGGCCCTGAGGCCCAGCTTGCGGGCTTCGGCCTTCGTGATCCGGATGCCGTATCCGTTCCCCCACTCCGTTAGCCGTCGCCGAACCCGTGCCGTCATGCTGTCATCAGTAGCTGACAAAGTAATATAAACAATTCGTATAAACACCGCGTCACGCGTTCATGTCGGTGAAGACCTTCTCGTTTCGGTACCCAAGCACGTCGTACCTGCGCTGTGGCCAGTGCTCATAGACGATCATCTGGCGCTTCAGATAGTCCGAACAATTGAGCAAGTAGCGCTCATAGGCAGCGTTCTTGGGGGAGTCCACGCGAGAAAGGGGTTGGAGGGCCGCGGGTCTCAACGCAGAATGATGCCGTTTGCGGGTCCAAAAACCTTTCTCCCTGACTCGCCCTGCCCACGCGCGTGAGCCGGCGCAGACCCAGCTTTCGGGCATTCGTGCGCCGGCGCTGGCGAGCCTTAGGCCTTATCCTCGTCCTCTTAGCTGGCTCGCTCCTCGTCCTAGTGGTCACGGATCGCGGTCATGACCCCATGTGGGACGCTCGCGGTTCCGCGCTCATCGACCAAGCGATCCCCTCCCCAGACGGGAAGGTCGTCTATTCATTGGTGCGCGAGTCCGGGAACATCTCCCGCTTGGAAGCGCGCAGCGGCGCATCGGGCGTCCTTCTTTGGGGCAGCCCGATGAACGCAACGCGGGCATTGCTCGCGGCGGGCGAGGGAAGCGTTGCGGTCGCCACCGATTTCCCGCGCGCCTCCCTGACCGTGTACGGTGATGATGGCGTGCCACGCATGCAAGCGTGGATCGAGGGCGGCAACCCCCGCGCGCTCGCCCAGGACAGCACGCGCACGGCGCTAGCGCTGCAAGGGCGCCGGAACTCCGTCAGCATCTACGAGAACGGCCAGCTCTCCAGCACCATGTTCTTCCCAAGCTTCGTGAACTCGTTGGACCTGCGCGCGGGTCGCCTCGCCGTTGGCACGGGGGATGGGAACGTCGTCGTGTTCTCACCCGAGGCGCAGCCCGTCCTGAACACGTCGCTCCCCATGAGCGTGCATAGCTTGCGCCTCGACCACGACGCGTCCACACTGCTCGTAGGCGGCTACAGCCTCACGCCTGGGGACCTCAGTGGCGCTTTGGCTCTCCTACGCGTCGGCGATGCCGCGCCGCTGCGTTGGCTCCACAACACGAGCGCCGGCATCGGCCTCGTTGACCTCGATGGCGCGGGGATACTGGCGCTCGCCGTCGAGGGATCGCTGCCTCGACACACGATAACGATGCTTGATGGCGGCACGGGCGCGCTCCGCTGGTCCCGCACTGTGGATGGCATCGTGCCCCGAGACGATGCTGGCGCCTTTGGCGGCGCCGCGCTTTCGCCCGATGGCGCCCACGTCATCGTCGCCACGATACGAGGCCCCGTCCAGGCCTTCACCGCGACCTCGGGCCACCCTGAGTGGACGTTCCGGTCGGAGGGCAGCAGCGTCGTGAGATTCGCGCGGGAAGCGCCTGACGTGTTCGTGGCGGACGGGCGCCTCTCGCCAAACGGCCCCTACGACGCGCTCTTCCTCTTCAGCATGACCCAGGAGCCGACGGTTGGCAAGCTCCCCCAGCTCGCTGGTGCGCTCGTCCTCGCCTCCATCGTCGCCGCCAGTATGGTGCTGGGCGTGGGGTACTGGCGATTGCGACGGGCGTACTGACTTGGGGAGGGGGTTCGGGGGGCTTGACGCGCTCTCAGGATCGCGTCGGCCCCTCACCTTCGGTTCGGTAACCCCGGGTAGGGGTTCCCCCAACGGCTAGCCACGAGAAACTTGCTATCGTGCCAGACCACGACGATGTCTCTGGGGGGTAAACCCCCCAGACTTAAGACTTCCGAGTCCCACGGGAGTGCCGCCCGGGGGCCATCATGGACCCGCCCGGGGCCCACGTATTCTCCCCTCTCTTTCCTCGCCTGGCTCGGGCCGTTCTCCGCGAGGACCGCCCCGCGTCCGGCCTCGAGCGCGAGCGGTTCATGGCGCTGGTGGCGCTTGGCCGTTCAAGTACAGCGCGTACTTGTGCCCACGGGCTCGTCGCCGAACGACAAAACCCGCCTGCTGGAGCAGGTGCAGGTGGTAGTCAATTGCTGAGACGTGCCAGCCGAACTCGCGCGCGATCTGGCTCATCGTGACCCCCGGCGTCGCCGCGATCACATTCAATACGCGCTTGCGCGAACGCGTGAGGAGAACGGCTTGCTTGAGCCGCACTCGGATCGTCGTCTGGGCCTGGCCTTCGCTGATCTGGACTGCTGTGCACAAGAAGACTCACCTCCTACGCGCTGCTATTCCGCCACGTGATGAGCGCGGCTCCCGCGCTCATCGCGTACCCGCCAGCGCGCCCGTTGCTGCGCACCGTCAAGAGCCCAGCTTTGACCGCTCGTCTCAAGTGATGCTTCGCGCAGCGAATGGTCCACTGGAGCGCGCGTGCGATCTCCCAACTGCCAACCCGGCGCCCTTGCGCCTGGATGTAGCGCACGGCTTCGAGCGCCTTCGGGTTGAGCCCCGCAAACTCGCGCTCTGCATCACACTTGCAAAACAGCGTGTAGCCCTGGCCGGCTCGAGCTTCGATCACGCCAGCCTTGCGTGCGCGCTGCAAGTGGTGCCTCGCAACCGCGAGGTGCCAACCGAGCTGCTTCGCAACGTCCGTACTCGTGATGCGCTGCCCGTTGGCCCTTGAGACGATGAGGATCGCTCGCGCGGTCGTCACCCCGAGCTTGAGCCACTCGCGCTCGTGATCGCTCAAGCGAACGCGCACCGGCACGATGACGCGACGCTTCATGAAGCCCCGCTTCACCTCGATCACGTGCCCACTCCGCTTCAGCGAATGC
>JBAZZN010000327.1:0-3530 GCA_041658815.1 Thermoplasmatota archaeon | reverse complement strand
CTTTCGGTATTCCGACCCGGCGCGGCGGCGATCGCCCCGCTTCCGGGCCTCCCCGCCGTCATGAGGGCATCCAGCGCAGAGTTGGAGCACTCGGGCGCGATCCTTGCATGGACGCCCATCGGGTCGTTCCATACGGCCAGGCCCGGTGAGACGACCCGGATCGACCTCACGCTCGCCAACCTCGGGCGCACCAAGCAGGGCGAAGGCATCATCGAGAACGTCGCCATCGAAGCCCGCGCCGCGCCGACTTCGCGGTGCTCCCGTCAATGGGAGGTGTCCCTACCGGATGCACGCGTCGACGGCCTCGTTTCTCCAGGGCAACGAGTCGTCAGTGCATACGTTCTCGTCCCGGACGACGTTCTCGCCGGCGAGTGCATGGAACTCGAGTTAATCGCGCGTTCCTCCTTCGACCCCGACGTCCGCACCACTGCTCGCGCCACCATCCGATCACTTTCCGGATTCCAACCAGAGCTTCGTGTGCTCCGGTCGGATGGTACGCCATCGACATCCATGTCCATCACCATCGAGCCTGGCGTCGCGTCCATGACCGAGCTGCGCCTCCGGAATGTCGGTGGCGAGAACGGCACCGCCATCATCCGGCACGCTCGCGGTCCGGGTTATGAGAGCTCGATTTCTGAGCGCGCCGATGGCCCGCCGATAGAGCGCATCGAGGTCCCTGCTGGCGGCGAGGCACGGTTCTGGCTGAGCACCCTCGCGCCAACGGGCGCAGAACCTGCATGGGACTTCGTGATCCAGGCTACCAGTGCGGCCGACCCCGCCGCTCGCGACGAGGTCATCGTATCGATCACACCACGAGCGGACCTCAGCCTTCACGTCTCTATGAACGATCGTCGCTTCATCATCGTCCCGGGCAGGGAGGCCGCGACATCGATCGACGTCGCGAACCTTGGGAGCGATGTCGAGCTTCGTGCGCGGATCGCGACCACGTTGCCCCAAGGATGGAACGCCAGCATCACGCCTGACCGCCTTCTCTTGCGCGCGTCGGGGACGCGCGGGGACCTTGGCGCTCGACTGGACGCGCGCGAGTTGCGCGTGGACGTCCGTGCCCCGAGCGACGCCCGCGTCGGCGAGACGCTCCCGATCACGATCGCGCTCGAAGCCGGAGGACGCGCGGTCCGAGTTCCTTTGCTCGCGCTCGTCGTGAACGACCTCACCATCGTGGTGAAAGTGCCCGACCAGATCATCGCGGGCCCACGCGAGACCGGCGCGGCCGTTGTGGAGTTACGCTCTGAAGCCCCCGCGATCATGAACGTCACGTTGCGCTCGCTCGGGGGCCCGCGCGGATGGAACGTCACGACAGCGGAGACTGTTTTCACGATCGCGCCTCGTGAAACCCGTCGCATCACGCTTCGCTACGACGTCGGCGCGATGGCACCAGCCGGACCCGGCGCGATCGCGTTCGCCCTCAAACTGGAAGACGACGTGACTCCACCGCGCCTTCTCGAAGTCAACGTGACGACTTTCACGCCAGAGCGCCCCGTACTCAACCTTTCGGCGACGACGCAACGCGTCGTACTTGCGCCGGGCGAACGCGCGGCGATCGTTTTCCAGCTTCGCAACGACGGCAACGCTCCTGCGGCGCTTGCCGTCGAAACGATGGGGCCAGTCACTCTCGTCACAGAGCTTCCAGCCGCTCTAGCGCCTGGCGGCACGCTTATCGTCTCCGCGAACGTCGGCCCTGAAACCGGCGTCGTGGAACTCACCATCGGTGGTCGCAGCGCGAGCGTGGATGTCGCCGCCGCCACACGTGACATCCGCGTGTTGAACGCCACGCTTCGGCCGATAGGGACCGCATGGTTCCTCGACGTAGAGGTGGAGAACGCGGGCAGTGTCGGCTCGGCACCGCTCGTCCTCTACCTTCGCGTCGGCGACGCGAAGATCGCGGAGTTCACGCTCCCAGCACTCGCGCTTGGCGGTCGCGCAAAGCACACACTCGTCTCGCCCGCGCCGGTCTCGGGCCTCACGGTCACGGTCGTCACCTCGGACGACCTACCTGATGAGGTGCCCGACGACAACGACTGGGTCATCATCGAAGCTGAAGCGGTCGCCACGGACGACAGCACGATGGCCGCCGCACGCCGCGCGGTGCCTGGGATCTCCGTCCCACTCATCGCGCTCGCCGCCCTCACGGCGCTGGGGAGGCGGCGCGCGTGATCCTCCTGCGCGGGTTCCTCCGCACCAACCGATGGTTCATCGGCGCGCTCGCCGCATCGCTCGTACTCGTGCCTACGCTTGCAGGAGTTCTCCTCTTTGCGCCCAGCGCAGCCGACAGCGTTCTCTCCTCCACGCGCGTCATCGAGGCAGGCATCGACACGGACGCGGACGGCCTGGATGACCTCGCCGAGGCCCGCAGGTGGGGCACGAACCCGATGATGGCGGACTCAGACGGCGACACCCTTCCAGATGCGTGGGAAGTGCGGTGGGCCCGCGTCGCCGGAGGCGCCTCGCGCTCGTGTCCGGACCCCCTTGTTGCCGACGCGGCGCGCGACTGCATCGGAAAAGGACTCAGCCTAGCCGAAGATCTTGCCGCCGGCACGAACCCGCATCTTCATGATAGCGATGGGGACGGGATCGAAGATGCGACCGAGCTTCGGCTCGCGATGGATCCCCTCAAGGACGACGCGGACGCAGACCCCTTCGGGGACGCGCTCACGAACCGGATGCGCGCGCTCCTTGGCGCGCGTGCGGATCGCTTCGACACGGCCTGCTCAGGGATGAGCGATGCCGAGAAAGCTCGCCGCGGCCTCGATCCCGCCCGAGCAAGCACGGGGGGCTCTGGCGTGCCCGACGGTTGGGCGGTCCACTACGACCTCGATCCTGCCGACCCACTCATCGGGACGCTCCGGCTCGACGGAGCCCCCGAAGGCCTCACCGTCCTCGAGAAAGCCGTATACTCCGCGACAAAGCTCGACTTGTGTGCCCAGCCGGACGTCGCCCCGCCCTTCGAGCGCGGGCTCCACCCCCACCGCGCGGACAGCGACGACGACGGACTCCCCGACGCGTGGGAGATCCGCAACGACCGCGACCCACTGGATCCTACGAACGCCGCCGCCGACGCGGACGGGGATGGACTCACGGACCTCGAAGAATATTCACTCGGAGGCTGTCCCTCGGTCGTCGATTGCGACGGCGACGGGCTCACCGATCGCGAAGAAACGTTCGTCGGGTGGAACGTCACGGTCGATGGAGAAACGCGTCATGTGCTGTCCGACCCGCGCCGCTTTGTGAGCGACGGAGACCTCATTCCGGATGGCGCGAAGCGGGCAGGTCGCTGGACTCTCGGCGACCGGGTGTTCACCTTTGCACCGCTCGACCCTGGCACGCCTGACACGGACGGGGACGATCTTGCCGACAGCGTCGAGATCCTTCGCTTCGCAGGCGTGCTGCGCCCAGACATGAAAGACAGCGACGCGGACGGCCTCGCTGACGGCGAGGAGGCCGCATACTGGGACGCTCGCGGTGGGAACGAATGCGCGCTTTGCGATACCGACGGTGACGGCTTCGTGAAC
>JBAZZN010000326.1:0-3536 GCA_041658815.1 Thermoplasmatota archaeon | reverse complement strand
GACTTGGCCGCCCCGCCTTTGCAGCCAACCAGCGCCACGGTGCTCGCCCTCGAAGGTGAGGAAGTAGAGCCGGAACATGTAGTACGCCGTGAGGCCCGCCGTGATGACCGCGACACCGAATAGGACCCAGTAGATGGGCGACCCCGTCTCGGTGGCGACCTCGTAGATCGCGTGCACGATGGAGTCCTTCGAGAAGAAGCCCGAGAATGGCGGGATCCCCGAGATACTGATCGTGCCCATGAGCATCGCGAATGCAGTGATCGGCATGTACTTCCTGAGTCCCCCCATGTTGCGCATGTCGTAGGGGTTCTGAGCGTGGTGCATCGCGTGGCCAACGCTGCCCGCACTGAGGAACAGGCCTGCCTTGAAGAACGCGTGGCTGAAGAGGTGGAAGAGCGCGACTGTCACGCCAGTGAAGGCGACTGTGGCGATCGCTGCCCCCTCATCCCCGTGCGCCCAAAGGAGCGCGCCGGCCACACCTAGGCCAAGGAACATGTAGCCAAGCTGTGATAGCGTCGAGTACGCGAGCACTCGCTTGATGTCCCAGTTCGTGAGCGCCAGCGTAGCCGCGAAGAGCGCCGTGAAGCCGCCGATGACGGCGACTGCAACGAGCAGCTGAGGCGTGAGGACGAAGAGCGGGTAGCTCCTCGCCACGAGATAGACGCCCGCCTTCACCATGGTCGCCGCGTGGATGAGGGCGCTCACGGTGGTGGGGCCTTCCATCGCATCAGGAAGCCACGTGTGCAATGGGAACTGGGCTGACTTGCCCACCGCGCCGATGAAGATGCAGGAGTTCGCGAGCAGGAGCACGTTGCGGTCCACGCCAGGCGCGCCCTTGGATGCCATCTCGAATAGCTCGTGGAAGTTGAGCGTCTTGAACGAAACGAAGAGGATGCCAATACCCACGAGGAAGAACGCGTCGCCCACGCGCGTCGTGAGGAACGCTTTCTTGGCCGCGCTGGCTGCGCTGGGCTTGTGATACCAATACCCGATGAGGAGGTACGAGCACAGGCCCATTATCTCCCAGAACACGAACAACATGAGGTAGTTGTTCGAGACCACGAGGCCAAGCATCCCGGTGATGAAGAGCGTGAGTTCCGCGTAGTATCGGCGGCGGCCTGGCCCCTCGTCATGCATGTACCCTGTGGAGTACAGCGTGATCAGCGTCACGAGGATGCCCACCGTGAACAGCATGAAGATCGTCAATGGGTCGATGTAGAGGCCCATGTCGATCGAGAATCCGCCCGTGGTGAACCAGTTGAACGAGCGGAGGAACGGCGCGTCCCACGAGACGGGGTCGAGGCGGAGCCCCTCGTAGAAGACTCCCAGCGACAGTGCGCCCGCGAGCCCCACGAGGAGCACGGCGAGCCAACCGCCCTTCTCGGGGGTGCGCATGCCAAAGAGCGCGATGGCCGCAGCCGCGAGTGCAGGTAGCGCCGGGATGAGCCAAGCGTAGTCCATGATGGCCAAAGAATCATCCCCTCAACGAAGTGGCTTGGTCGAGTTCGATCGTCTGCCGCACGCGGTAGAGGTTCACGAAGATGGCGAGGCCGACCGTGGCTTCTGCCGCAGCGATCGCGATGATGAAGAAAGCGTACACGTATCCGTCCGACTTACCGTACATGCTGGCGAACGCGACGAAGTTGATGTTCGCGGCGTTGAGCATCATCTCGATCGCCATGAGGAGCCGGATGCCGGTCTTCTGCGTCAGGACACCGTAAAGGCCGATGCCGAAGAGGAGGACGCTGAGGATGAAGTACCAGTTGGCGGCGATAGTGAAGGCCATTAAGGTTCGCCCTCCGGGTCCCGGAACGCTATCACGACGCCCGCGATGAGCGCCGCCAAGAGTAGGACGCTGAGGATCTCGAATGGCACGACGAGGCCATCCTGCGCGAAGATGAGGTCCGTGATCTTGTCGAGGTCCTCCTCGGTCGCGGGGCGCTTGCCCCACGAGGACCACAGGTAGCCAGAGAGTGCAAGGATGAGAACGAAGAGGAGCGCGGTCGCCCACTTGAGGTCGATCTTGGTCTCGCTCCACCATTTCGCGCGCCTTTGGGCGCGCGAAACGGAGCCATCCGCCATTGGCGGTTTGCTCATTTTGGCGCCTCCTTCTTTTCCTTGTTCTTGGGCGAGTGATCCGTGGCGTACTCGTTGTCGGCCAGCCCCACACCATAGAGCGAGTCCGGCTCGACGAGCGCTCGGCGTGGGTTCGTCGTCGTGAGGCCCTTGTAGGGGCCCTCGCCTGCGAACTCGGGCGTGGCGCGGTGGATGTCCGTGACGCTCTCCACGGTGACGCCCGGCGGGAGATCGAGACTCTTGACGAAGTCGAAGTCCTGCGGCTCGGCGGACGTCGTGAGCATGACCGTGAAGAGGATGAGCGTGACGACGGCGCCCACGTACACGAGCACTTGGATGATCGCCAGGAACTCGGCGCCAAGGGTGAGGAAGATGCCTGCCACGCCGATGAGCATGGCGGCGAGCCACAGCGTCGCGTGCACCAGTTCCTTCACGCGCAGCACCATCATGGCGGAGATTGCGATGAGGAAAGCCATCAGGAAGAACCAGATCTCGACGATCATGATGATCACGCCCTGCCCTTCGCGTCAAGCGACTTCTGCTGGCGCTCGAGATCGACTTGTCCTTGGTCCTTGCTGATCTCGTAGATGGTGTAGTCGAAGAGGGCGCGATCGTCCATCGACACAGGAAACTCCTTCTCGAGCCGGATGGCATCAGTGGGGCACGATTCCTCGCAGAGGCCACAGTACATGCAACTGATGACGTCGATGCGCGGGAAGATGGCGCGCTTGTTCTTGGGATGGTGGTAGTCCACCGCTTCCATCTGGCACGTCGCGTTGGGGCACACTAGCGAGCACGTCGTGCAGCCCACACAGAGATCCATGTAGACCTTGATGCGGCCGCGGTAGTTCTCGGGGACGTCGCGGTAGTCCTCGGGGTACTCGACCGTGATCGGTTTGCGGAAGAGGCTCCGGATGGTCTCCTTGAAGCCAAGGCCGAGGCCGACGATGGGTATTCGGGTCATCATCACACGCTCCCAAGCCAGAACACGATCCCCGCCGTTGCGACGAGGTTGAGGAGCGCGAGCGGGAAGAGGACCTTCCAACCGATGCTCAAGAACTGGTCGGGCCGCAAGCGCGGCAGCGTGAACATCGTGAGGAGCACGAGGAGCACGAAGACGGCGGTCTTGGCCAGGAAGACGTTGACGCTGACGAGCGGGAGCAGGTTGGCGCCAAGGAGGGACAAGCTCGTGACGAAGGGGATGCTCCAGCCGCCAAAGAACAGGATGACCGTGAGCATCGAGATGAACACGATGTTCACGAACACGCCCATCTGCATCATTCCGAACTTCATGCCGCCATACTCGGTGAAGTAGCCCGCCACGAGTTCGGACTCGGACTCGCCAAGGTCAGTGGGGATGACACCCGCCTTCGCGAGCGCAGTCACGAAGAACACGAACGCGCCTATGGGCTGGAGGAACACGTACCACAAGGGCTGCTGCTTCGCGATGATGCCCTGGG
>JBAZZN010000325.1:0-3540 GCA_041658815.1 Thermoplasmatota archaeon | reverse complement strand
CCATGATCTTCTGGGCGCCAGCCGGGGTATTGCGGTCGGTGAGTTGGCCGTCGCTGTTGTACTTGAGCATCACGCCTTGAGCCTCGTACAGGGCCTGTGCGGAGGCAAGCCCGTCGTCAGCCAAGCGCAGGCCGTAGAGGAATCCTACGCCGGCCATCACGAGTCCGGCGACCGCGAGGACAGCCCCAAGGATCTTCACGCGGTTCATCATGGTGTTCTCGCTATCAGTGGTTGCCATTTGGATTCTCCCTGAGCGGGCGTTCCATGCCGCCCGCCGCGCGAGCAGCATACGAATGGTTTGAAGATATCGCGTCATTCACCGCCGTGATTCTCGGCCACGCGAATCATCGGGCGGCAGCCAGCCGACCGAGGACTTCTCATCGAGGCGTCCTGGCGTACTCCTTAAATACATCTCCCCATTCACAGCGTAGCACGGAGCGTAGCATGGTGAGCGACATCGAGGACCGCAGCGAGGGAGACAGTGGTCTCACGGGAAAGATGGAGCTCGAACTCGAACTCCTCCAGCGCCACGTCGAGATCCTGAGGGCAGTGAAGGACCACGAGCCCATCGGCATCATCCGCCTGGCCGAGATCACTGGGCACCCGCAGCACAAGGTGCGCTACTCGCTGCGGATCCTCGAGCAGGAGAACCTCATCGAGCCCTCCGCCCAAGGCGCAGTCACGACGTCCCGCATCAACGAGTTCATCCCGCGCTTGCGGAACTTCTTGAACATGATGCAGGAAACTGTCTCCGAACTCAAGAAAGCGATCGACTGAGACCGGCCGCCTTCACGCTTCGTCCTCGTGCAAAGCGGCTTCGAGCGCGAGGACCTCCGCCGCCAGGACGCGGCGGCGCTCGGCGAGCCGGTCGTACTCGCTGGCGAAGGCCCCGCGCTCGTGCGCGTGGCCGGGCGGCTCCAATAGCAAGCGTTCGAGCGTCGCGTCAAGTTCTGCGCGCTTGGTCGCGTACTCATCGGTCGAATACTTGCCGGCGGGGCCCGCACTCACGCCCATGCCTCATGGTGTGGTCGTTCCCAAGCAAGAACTAGTTGGCCTTTCCGTTGGTCGTTCGACCGTTCCGCTTTCTGCTCAGACGTCCACCAGGATATGGTCATGCACCGTAGCGACGTTGTTCGATCTGCTGGATTCGGGCGAGAGAGTCGTCGCGGTCACAGTGAACTCAACGTGCCCGATCGTGCCCGTGGAGCTCCACGATGCCCGTTCGGCCACGCATGCGCCTGGGACGAGCCATGGTGTGGTAACGGTTTGCAGCGTGTGGGTGCCCGTCGTAGAGAGCGGTGCATCCACCCTGAGCACCGCCTTTGTCGGCGCTGAGGGGCCGGGCCCGATGTTGCAGACGATGTACGCGAGATCCCACGTTCCCGTGGGGTCGGGTGCCCCTGCGAGTTTTGTCTTTGTGATAGTGAGGTTCTTGACGAGGATGTCTGGCAACGTGGGTTGGACAACGATGTCATCGTAGTCGAACGTGGTCTGGTCGCTCGGCGCCCACTGTGCCGAGTGGATGCTGATCGCGCGTAGGTAGAGCGAACTCACGAGGATTGGCGCTGAGCGACCTATGTTGTGGCCAGAGCTGTCAATGAGGTCGGCTTGGACGACGCCCACAATCGGTTCGATGTGCAGCACGATGCTGTACCATGCGCGGGGCGTGGGCCACGAGCCTATGGGGTGGACGTCGTTCCGCTGCGAGTTCCCGATCCACGCGACCTGGTTTCCAGGCTCACCGGTGAAGCTGATGTCGAGGTCGTTGAGGTCGGAAGCGTCATTCCCAAGCTCGAAGCGCAGGACGGTGTCGCTGTTCCCACCCGTGGCGGATGCACGGAAGCGGAACGATGCCTCAGTGGGTAGGGAGATGGGGGCGTCCACAACCTTCGACGCGTAGTTGTACGCGCAGCACGGCGGGTCGATGTGGAGGTAGTCCTGACTTGCATCGACGATGGTCACGCCGGCGTTCACAAATGACCAGGCGCCCTGGCCAGCAGACCAGTCCTCCGTGAGGATCAAGCCCATGTCATCCGTCACGCGGATTGCGTCGTAGTCGAAGGTGAGTGAGTCGCCGCTCGTCCATTGCGCGCTGTGGATGCTCACGCCGCCAAGGTAGGTCGAAGAGATACTGAAGCTGGGCGAGGTACCAAGAAGCGTACCGTCCACCGAGTAGAGCTGCGCAACCGCTGTCATGGCGGCTGGGTCAAGGTGCGCGCGAATCTCGTACCATTCGTTCGCACTGGGCCACTCACCCGTCGTGAGCGCTTGGTTGGTTGGCGAGTTACCGATCCATGCGTGGTTATTGGAGGGCCCCCCGGTCAGGCCGAGGTCCACGTCGTTCAAGTCAGATCTGTCGTCTCCGAGTTCGAGCCGGAGGAGCGAATCCGAGTTGCCCGCCGTGGAGGATGCCCGGAAGCTGAAAGCGACATCCGCTGCGCCAGTGAGTTGGACCCCCAAGTGACGGAGCGCGTAGTCGTAGGAGCAGCATGGTGGGTCGATGTGGAGATAGGGCGTCTCCTGGACGATCTGGATCCCTGGATTCGTGAAGGTCCAGCCGTTGGGCCCAGCCGACCAGTGCTCTTCGAAAGTCGCGCTGCCGCTCGCCACACCAAGCGGGGCGATTTGCAGCATGCCGAAGACAGCCACTGAAACGAGCATGGCGCGGGGGAACACCATGCGCGTGGATGGCCAAACCTTGGCTTGATGGCTCTCGTGAGACCGTATGTTAGTGGCGAATCTCCCTCAGCACGCGCTCCGTGAACACCCGCGTCATGGCCTTCCTGTAGCTGGGAGGCAGGTTCGTGTTCTTGACTGGCCGTACGCTTCCCTCGGCCGCCTTCGCGATGTTCTTGATGTCTTCATCCTGCAGGGGCTTGCCCAGCGCGTTCGCGCCGAGGTGGTCGAGCACGATGGGCTTCGTGTCCAGCGCGTTCGCGACTAGGCGGAAACCGGCGAGGCGCTGGCCGTCGAAGCGCACGGCGGCCGCGATCCCCAATTCCGGGAAGTCGAAGCTCTCGCGCAGCCGGAGCTTCTTGTACGAAGCCCGCCACTGCGTCGCGTCCTTGGGAAGCGTGACGCTCGTCACCAGCTCGTCGGCTTGCTTGGAGTTGCGCGCGATGCCGTCTTGGCCGTCGTAGAACTGGGCAAGCGTGAGAGAGCGCGTCCCGCTCGTCGCCGAGGACAACTCCATCGACGCGCCAAGCACCATGAGCGCCGCAGGCATGTCCGCGCTGAAAGTGGCGTAGCATCGCTCCTTCTGGGGAACGACGCGGCACCCATCGCCATCGGCCTTCAGGCAGTAGCCGAGGCTCTTCCGCCAGAAGTGGGTCTGGTTGAAGAAGAAACAACGGTTCTCCAGCAACAGGTTCCCGCCCAGCGTCCCACTCGCGCGCAGCAGCGGCGTCGCGATCTGCTTGGCCGCCTGGGGCAGCACGGGCAGACTCGTGGCGAGCATGCCGCTCTTCTCGATCCGCGCGAGTGTGACGAGCGCGCCGATGCGCAGCGTGGTAAGCTCGCGCATCTCCTCGACGCGGGCGA
>JBAZZN010000324.1:0-3563 GCA_041658815.1 Thermoplasmatota archaeon | reverse complement strand
AACACCGACCGGACCGTCGTCCGTTCCGGCCGTCGTGCGTTTCTCCTGCGGAGCGATGATACTTCCCCGAACCACTCGAAACGTCGCGCGCGCGGCGCGCGCGTCCATCTAATGGGGAAGTTTCATCTGCGACGCAGGAGCCCGCTTATGGCCGGAAAAGTCCCAACCGTCGGTGCTATCTTTTCTGTGCGCGCGCAAGCGCGCACGCAGAGGGAGCGCCCGCAGGCGCGGATGGGGGATGGCAGCGGAAGGGGTCACCCCTCCCCCCAGCCGCAACGTGTTCGTTGCGGCGGCTCGCCGAGCCATCAGGCGAGGCCTTGGGATCCAAGGGCTCTGCCCTTGGCGGGGCGCGGGGCAGCGCCCCGCACTCGGAGACACGCACCGGGTGTCCCTGCCTTAGCGAGGCCGCAGACGAGCGAACGCCCGCGCAGCGGTCGCCCGAGCCGCGTCGAGGGTGAAAGGGTCCCCTCTGGGGCTAAATGGAGCTTGACAAGAGGACACCTCCAGGACTCGACACACGAAGCGCAAAGAGTGCCACGGACGCAAGCATGGAGGCACACGGCACACGAAAGCGCGCACGAAGACGAGACCACGGGGACGTCCATCGAGACAAGCGACGCAAGCACCACGGGACACCTTGAGCCAACGACTCCGCGAGGCACACCGCACGCGCAAAGCAAAGTCGCGGCATCGCAAAGGGCACTGACCCCACAGGCATGTCTCCGAGAAGGGGGAAGCCTGCCCAAGTTTAGGAGGCTTCCCGGGAAGTCCCCTCAGGGGATTGGATGGGCTGGGTGGGCCCAGGGGTGCGGCATACATGCCGAGGGAGCCCCCACCGGGGGCAGACGGGAGCGCGCTGCAGAAGCACGCGCGCGATGGGCGGGCGGGGGCACATGCTCACCCTCGAAGCTTGTGTCATCCTCATAGTCTCGTCAGACGATCTTGCACGCATCACACGATATCACTACTTTGAACGATAGGGTCATCCGTCGTAGGCCGATGGAGTGAGGGCTTTCCAAGCCCGGTGTTACACGATGAAGAAAGCAGGCTTGTTCCTCTGCGCGTTGACCGTTCTCGCCACATTCCTCCCGGCGCCAGCCTCCGCGCTTCCGGAGTTGACCGACGTGTCAACGAACTACGTCGTCGTGGACGGCATCGCCGCGATGAAAGTGCCCTCGGCGTTCGTGACATGGCGCGTCTCGTTTATCGACGAGGGCGACTACCGCTCCAAGCTCACCGTCTACGACGCCGACGGCTCCGTATTCGGCGCCCTTCGGTTCGTGGAGAGCGCGCTTCCGTCGATCACGCTCATCACGACGAGTGAGCCGCTCGGAATACCCGAAGCCTCGTCGGGTCAGGTGTCGATCCAGTCCAACTGCACGACGACGATCCACAGCTACTCACTCTGCGCGGGCATCTCGTACGCCGGCGGCAGTGGCGCCGTCTGGAACCAGGGCAGCACGAGTGGCCAATCCAGCAGCTACTACTGCTTCAACTGCCTGACCATCCAAGGCTGCTACGAGGCACTCTTCACGTTCTGCGACCGGCAAGTCCTGTTCACGGTCTCGGGCAGCAGCACGGGCGTCGGAGTCTGCTGGTCCTGGGGTGCGTGGCGAGACGTCTGGACGAAGGCCATCTACGACGGCGTCAGCGTCACCTCGAACCGCGTGTGGGTCACCGCAACGACGACGTGCTAAGCCAACCTGTAGAGGAGGCGCTGAGCCTCCTCTCCGCCCTTTTCCCCGTAAGTTTATGAACCCCAAGCAACGAAGGATGGAACCATGATCCGGAATGTCACCGACGCGCTCATCGGCGTCGCGCTCGGCCTACTCATCGCGAGCATCGCCGCTGGCGCATACGTCGCGGCACAGCGCACCGCTTGCCACGACGCAGAGGTCGCCGCAAGCGCTTGGACATCGAGCAACAGGGACCCGAGCCTACCCGCCGCGCTCATCCCGAACTGCAGCGGCTGGGAGAATGCGATGAAGGGGATCGTGAGCGTCGGACTCGGAGGCATCGTCGGAGCTGTAGGGCTCGTCGCGATTCGCCTTGGGTCAGGCGGCGCGACGCGGTTAGCTCAGTGAGTGCACGCGCTCCTGACCATCGAAGCCGAGGAGGGCATCGCAAACGTGGAATAGCTGGCCCCTCCGCTCCTAACGAGGTTCCGTGCGGTCGCCAACGGGGCCGCCGAAGAAAGTAGGAGGGGAGGCAGCTAGGAGTTCGGGTCGCTTTCGCGCTTGCGCGTAGGCCTCTTCCACGAGGTGCGGAAGGTCCAATCGCGCATACTGAGAGGTGATCTTCTCAAGAGCTGCCTCCCATGCTTTCAGGCTTGGAGCCTTTCCGGCCGTTAAGGCTTCCCGGCCTGGATCCGTGATCGAGTACAGGTATACTGGATTCCCGCTCGCTGTCCGCTGGAGACTCTCTGCGATCCATTCTTGATCCCGTAGGCGATCCAGGGTGACCGCGACGTCCAAACTGAAAGGGCCATGCTTGTAGAGGTAATACTGGAATGGCCCCGGCGGAAATTGTACGACTTCGGCCTCGGTAAGGAAGAGGAGTTTCTGAATGCGAGTCTTTCCCCAGACTTGCCCGGCGCGATCGAGGAGAGTGAGAAGGATCATTTCGCGGTCCGTCACAACGCCCGACCTCCCGCGAAGTGGTGATCCACGAAGCCGGACAGGTTTCGCACGAGATAGCGGTTGGTGAGCCTGATCGCGCCGTAGCGAGACGAAAGGCGGCCCGTTTGATGCGGAAGAAAGAGCGTCGTCCTGTCCACGACGATGAAAGGTGACATGGGAATCGACGATGCGATGACGTCGAGTCCCGCCGCTTTCATTGCGCCGAGCGCTTCCTCGGAGAGTTGACTTCCAGCTACGCGCACTTTGACGCCGCGTTTTGCGGCGCGTTCGACCGCTTCGCGGATCAGCTTGTCACCCCACCACGATCCATCGCGACAGTATGCTTGAACTTCGCTGGACGCCGCGTCGATGGCGCTCGCCAGCCGCCCAAGGGCTGCGTCCTCCTCCTTGAGGAGCCAGACTTCGTTTTCGTCGCTCGGCTCAGCGCCCAACTCCAGGAGCTCGTCGAGCCGGCCCATATCCCGGACGACCTCGACTGCAGACTTCAAGTGCTTGCGCAGGGCGACCGAGGGGGGAATCGGCCGAAACAGGATGGGCTTTCCCCGTTTTCCGGTGCCGCCCTCCGCCTCACCTGCGGATAGCTCCAAGAATCCCTGCGATGCAAGCTTGTCTAGCTTGTCTTTCGCAGTCGTCGGATTCTTGACGCCGGGGACGTGTGCGGTCACGTCTGAACTGCTGATGACGCCTTTCTGGAGCGCCAGGACGTAGATGGCCGCCTCCGGAGCCTCCATTGCGGTGACGAGCAGGAAGTCATGGAGGCGCGCCAAGATCTCGCCGCGCTCGCCGCCGTCCATGCCCCTCGACCGGCGACCACGCCTTATGAGGATTTTCCTGCGGCGCCCGTGAGATAACCAGCATTTCGCGTCGAAGCCCGCTCGCGGTCAGGAACTGTGCGCGGGCGTCCCGAGGCGAATGAAGGCTTCC
>JBAZZN010000323.1:0-3582 GCA_041658815.1 Thermoplasmatota archaeon | reverse complement strand
GAGTTGCCGTTCCACTCTCCCGAGGGGGTTTCGAGTGGGGGATAAAGCCGACGGGTCCACCGCCTCACAGGCAAGAACCACGTTTCAGGCCCGGTCTGCGTTTTTCACCGGGCTCAGTAGACATGAGCAGGGTGAAGATGGCGAACGGATAGAGGAACTCGGGCAGCTTCTCGCCCTGGTTACGTGATGGTCCACGCCAAGAACCCAAGAATCCAAGACGCCACGCCGCTCCGGATGTTCCCCAACTTGGCGTCTTCGCTTCTTAGCGTCCTGGCGTGATTGGCGGTCGTGTCACTCGTTCCACGCCTCGATCCGGACGCGTCCTGATGGCCGCGTCCTCTCGCGAAGGATCGCTCGCTACGCTCGCTCGCGCTGCGGCGCGACCGGCACCTGACGGCGCCTTTCGTCCTATCTCGGCTTGGAACGCTCTCAAGCAATCGATGCGTTCCAAGCCTCGACCCACGCGCCCCGCTTGAGCTTCGCGCCGTTGGCAAGGAGCGCGCTCTCGACGGCTGCGATGCCCCCGACCAATTCGGGGTTGGTGACGGTGCCCATGTGGCCCAGGCGGAAGATGACGCCCTTCACGCCGTCCTGCCCGCCCGCGATGATCACGTTGTGGTCCTGCTTGAGCGTCTTGCGGACCTTGCTATCATCCACGCCCGCGGGGTAGCGTACGGCTGTCACGGTGTCGCTGCGGTAGCCGGCGGGCACGAAGAGTTCGAGTCCCATGGCTTCGAAGGCCGCTCGCGTCGCGCTGGCTTGCTTCCTGACCTTCGTGATGCGGTTCTGGAGGCCTTCCGCGTGGATGATGTCGAGCGCCTCGATGGCGGCCAAGTGCAGTGGGATGGCAGGCGTGAACGGCGTGTCGTTCTCGGCTGCCTTCTTGATGTACTTCGTGAGGTTGAGGTAGTAGCCGTTGTCCTTGTGCAAGGCGGCTTGGGCCTTCTCGTTCACGCTCACGAAGACGAGCCCCGCGGGCATCCCAAGGCACTTTTGCGAGCCCACGATGGCGATGTCGATGCCCCACTTGTCCACGGGCACGTCCATCCCGCCGATGCTCGTGATGCAGTCGGCGACGACGAGCGCGCCCACGTCGTGCGCCATCTTGCTGATCCTTTCGAGGGGCTGCGTGAAGCCGACGCTCGACTCGTTGTGCGTGAGGAAGAGCGCCTTGGGACGGACCTCCTGGAGCGTCTTGTTGAGCTTGTCGAGGTCGATGGGTTGGCCCCACGGGGCCGTGAGGGTCGTCGAGGTGCCATACAAGCTCGCGAGGGAGCAGAAGCGGTTGCCGAACTTGCCGTTGTCAAGCGCGACGGCCTTGTCCGTCTTCTTGAGCATGGATTGCGCTGCCGCGTCCATGCCCGCCGTGCCGCTGCCGGCGATCGAGACGATGGGCGCGCTCGTCTGGAACACTTCGCGGAGGCGCTCCTGCATCCGCTTGTTCACGTCCACGAAGCCGGGATCGCGGTGCGCAACGGCGGGCACGGCCATCGCGCGGAGGACGCGGGGGTGCATCTTCACTGGGCCCGCGAGGAGGAACGTGTTGTCCATCGGGTCGAATGGCATGGGACTCGGCTCGCCCATCCGGGGACCACGTTAAAGGATTATTCCTCTCCCTGCACGCTTCGAGTCGTGTATCACGTGCATTAAGCACCCCGTCGCCAGCAACCGTTCGCCAGCCTTGCCGTATCCCGCACGGCTGCGTGAGACAGGGAGAGTTCCTCGATGATGCTTGAGAACAAGAACTGGCTGATGACGACTGTCGCCGCGACCCTCGCCGTGGTCCTCGCCGCCGTGGGTCTGCTGTCGAGCACCCTCTATCCGGGGGCGACGCCGGCGCTCACGGCCGCCCTCTTCGTTGGCTCCGTCGCAGCCACGGCGACCGCGTTCACTGGGATGGCGCTCCGCGTGCGCCGCCTCGAAATGGAGAACTTGGGCCTCATCGAGGAGATCTCACAGGAGTTCGACAACGTGAAGGATAAGATCAGCATCTTCGCCGAAGCGCTCGACGCGCCACGTTCCATGTCGCCTCAAGTGCCAGCGAAGCCTGCTGACGAGCCCCTGCGGCGCGTGACGATCAAATAGGCCCGACCACGCAAGCGAACCTCACCGCCCCACTGTCTTGAGCGCACGGTCCACGGTGGCGCCGCTCATCCCCGTGTAGTTAGCGGGATCGAGCACGGCACGCAACTCCGCCGCGCTCATATGCTTCGAGATCTCGTGGTCGCTTCCCAGCGCCGCCTCGAAATCGTGCCCAGCCATGCTCGCGCGCCGGACCGCCTCGTGGGCGTGCTGGCGACCCAAGCCCTTCTCGACGAGCTTGAGCATGACGCTCTCCGCCATGACCTCGGGATGGCCCGCGAGGTTCTCGCGCATCTGCTCTGGGAACACCTCGAGGTGATCGAAGACGTGCGCCGCGTCCCGCACGATCTCGTCAAGCAACACGAAGGCATGCGGAATGAGGAAACGCTCCGCGCTGCTGTTCGCGAGGTCGCGCTCGTGCCACTGGATCGCGTTCTCGTACGCGGGTGTGAGGGTGCTTCGCACGACGCGCGCGAGACCAGATATCTTCTCGGACTTGACGGGGTTGCGCTTCTGTGGCATCGTCGAGCTGCCGACCTGCTTCTTGCGGTCGAACCCCTCGGACACTTCGGCGATCTCGCTTCGCTGGAGGTTCCGCACTTCGGTCGCGAACTTCTCGAGCGATGTCGCCACGTTCGCCATCCACGCGAAGAGCTCGTTGTAACGATCGCGCTGCACGATCTGCGTGGGCCCGTCCTCCATGCCTATGCCAAGGTCGCGAGCGACAAAGTCCGAGATCTCGAACGCTTTGGGTCCAAGCCCAGCGCTGCTTCCGACGGGGCCTGCCATCTTGCCGACCACGACGCGGCCGCGCATCTCCTCAAGACGCTCCAAGTGACGGTGCGTCTCCAGCAGGAAGACGGCCATCTTCAGCCCGAAGGTCATCGGCACCGCGGCTTGTCCGTGAGTGCGGCCCAGCATGACGGTGTCCCGGTGTGCCTGCGCGAGGCGCGCGAGGGCTTCCTCCAATCCTTCGAGGCCCTGCTGCACGATGATAAGTCCATCGCGGAACATGAGGGCGTTCGCACTGTCGATGATATCGTACGACGTGGCGCCCAAGTGCACGTAATTGCCCGCGTCACCCGCGCACGCTTCTGTGAGGGCCTTCACGACGGCCATGAGGTCATGCCGGATCTCGGTCTCGATCGCGTGCACGCGCTCGGGCGTGACCATGCCGCTTGCGGCCTTCTTGCTGATCTCGGTCGCGGCTGCCGCGGGAATGTTGCCCACATACGCGTGCGCCCGCGCCAAGGAGGCTTCCACCGCGAGGAGGCGTGTGAGCTTTCCTTCCTCGCTGAAGATAGCCTTCATCTCGGGGCGGCCATAACGGAAGTCGAGAGGGCAGGAGAGGACCATGGGGCGAGCCCGATGCTGGGAGTGGAGCCGGGGCTATAAATCATGGGCCAGCGCGTCTGGGTCCCCGGCTATCGCCTGGGGTCTTGCCGTACCGCCGGTCACCCGCACGCTTCTCGACTTCTGCTGCGCGCTTGAGCACTTCCG
>JBAZZN010000322.1:0-3603 GCA_041658815.1 Thermoplasmatota archaeon | reverse complement strand
ACGCGCTCTTCCAAGTGTTAGACGCCGACAAGCCACTGCTTGGCGTTTGCCTCGGGATGCAGCTCTTGTTCGAAGAGAGCGACGAGAGCCCCGGAGCGCGGGGACTCGGCTACATCCGTGGCAGCGTGCGACGACTGCATCACGCCAAGCTCCCGCAGATCGGGTGGAACCAGATCGCGCTGGTGGACACTGACCCGCTCTTCAAGGGACTGCCGGACGGGAGCCACGTCTATTACGTGAACTCCTACGCACCTGAGCCGCGAGAAAGCGTGACCGTCGCGACGAGCACGTACGGAACGACGTTCACGGCGGCCGTGCGAAAGCACCATGCGTGGGGCGTGCAGTTCCACCCCGAGAAGTCGGGCGAGGCAGGGCTCGCCATGATCCGCAATTTCGTCAAGTTCGCCCAAAGCGGACTGAGCTGACCCCCATGGAAGTCATTCCAGCCATCGACCTCAAGAACGGCGCCGCAGTCCAGCTCGTCGGAGGCGACATCAACAAGGAGCTCGTCCGCGTGGACGATCCCGTCGAGCAAGCCCGCGAGTTCGTCCGCAAGGGCTCCCGATGGATCCACATCGTGGACCTCGACCGAGCGCTTGGCACGGGCAGCAACCTGCAGATGGTCAAGCACATCCTCGAGCACGTGCCCGGCGCTCGCTTCCAAGTCGGGGGCGGCATCCGCTTCACGGAGGACATCGACGATCTCCTCAACTCGGGCGCGACGCGCGTCGTCATCGGCACGCGCGCCATTTCGGACGACAAGTGGTTCGCTCACGTGTGCGAACGCTACGGGGACCGCATCATCGCCGCCGTGGACGTGAAGCAGGACGAGATCCTCATCAACGGCTGGCAAGCATCCAGCGGAAAGAAGCTCATCGAGTGGGCCAAGCGCGCGGACGCGCAGGGCATCGGCGGCTTCCTGTACACTGACGTGTCGAAAGAAGGCCGCCTCCAAGGCGCCAACATCCAGGGCGTCGAGCGCCTTTGCAAGCAGGTCCACAAGCCGGTCATCGCGAGCGGCGGCATCCGGGACATCGCGGACCTCCAGCGCCTGGGCGACTCTGGCGCATGGGGGGCCGTCGTCGGCATGGCCGCGTACACGGGCCGACTCGACCTCGAAGCCGCCTACAAGACGTTCCACGGTGCACCCAGATGATCGAGCGGGAGACCAAAGAGACCCGGATCCGATGCTCGATGAGCCCCGGTAATGGGCGCAGCACCGTCGAATTCTCTGGCGTCGCGGCGGGAAGCGAACCAGGCCGGGCCGGCGATGGGGTCGTCCTCTTCGCCAAGCACATGTTCGACACGCTCGCGAAGTGGAGCGAATTCGACCTTGACTTGAGCGTGATCGCGAAGGACGGGCTCGCACACCATGCAATCGAAGATGCGGCCATTGGGATCGGACAAGCTCTCAGAAGCTCCCTCGACACGGGAGCCATCGAGCGCACGGCTCATTGCATAATGCCGATGGATGATGCTTTGGTGAGCGTCGCTCTGGACTTGGTAGAACGCCCGTACTACGAGGGCCCACTTCCCGACCCACTGATGGACCACGTCCTCCGCTCCATCGCCACGGAAGGCAAGCTGACGATCCACGTGATGACACTTCGCGGGCGTGACCCGCACCATATCGTAGAGGCTGCGTTCAAAGGGCTCGGCTTGTGCCTGGGACGAGCAACGCGTCCACGCCAAACGCGTCTGTCAACAAAGGGTCAGGTTGAGTATCGATGAGTTGTTCACGGCCGCCAATCGCGATTGCTCCGCGCTGGGAGATTGTCCACAAAAGGCTCTGTCGACTTGAGGAGATCGTGACGTTGCCTCTCCGTGGCGAAAGCGGAGGTCGAGAACCATCCTGAAGAAGCGCATCATCCCATGCCTCGACGTGAAGGGCGGCCGCGTCGTGAAGGGCGTGAAGTTCGAGGACCTGCGCGACATGGGCGACCCGGCCGAGCTCGCCGCTCGCTACGCGCTCGAAGGCGCCGACGAGATCGTGTTCCTCGATATCAGCGCCTCGAAGGACGAGCGCAAGACCACGCTCGAAGTCGTGCGCCGCACGGCCGAGCAGCTCTTCATTCCCCTCACAGTGGGCGGCGGCATCCGCACCATCACGGACGTGCAGGACGCGCTCAACGCTGGAGCGGACAAGGTCAGCATGAACACGGCAGCCGTTCAGCGCCCCGAACTCATTCGCGAGTCCCACGAGCGGTTCGGCGCGCAGTGCACGGTAGTCGCGATCGACGCCAAAAGGATGGCCAGCGCAGCGGAGTCGGACCCACCCATCTGGGAAGTCTTCACACATGGAGGCTCCAAGCCCGCAAGCCTCAATGTGCTCGATTGGGCCCGCCGCGTCGCCTCGCTTGGTGCAGGCGAGATCCTCCTCACGAGCATGGATCACGACGGCACGCGCAGCGGCTTCGACCTGGAGTTGACGCGCGCCGTCGCGGAAGCGGCCAGCGTGCCCGTCATCGCGAGCGGCGGCGCAGGAACCGCGCAGCACATGGTCGAAGCGCTCACCACGGGTCACGCCGACGCGGCGCTGGCTGCGAGCGTCTTCCACGAGCGCCAACTCACCATCATGGACGTGAAGCGTGCGTGCGAGGCTGCCGGAGTTCCGATGCGGATGGGAATGTGATGATCCCCATGCAACCTGACTTCACCAAGAGCGGCGGCCTCATCCCCTGCATCACGCAAGACGCGCTCACTGGCGAAGTCCTGACCCTCGCGTGGATGAACGAGGAAGCCCTCCGCATGACGCGCGAAACCGGATTCATCCATTTCTGGTCGCGCTCGCGAAGCAAGCTCTGGAAGAAGGGCGAAGAAAGCGGAAACACACAAGAGGTCGTCTCTCTCACCCTCGATTGCGACGGCGATAGCATCCTGGCGAAGGTCAAGCGCGCAGGGCCCGCGTGCCACACAGGCGCCGACTCGTGCTTCCACGAGGGACTCCATGGAAAAGGCGACGTGACGCTCCAAGAACTCCTACGCGTCATCGAGGAACGCATTGCGCGGCCAGACACCGCCTCGCACACATCCAAGCTCCTTGCCTCCGAGAACCTGCGCCTCAAGAAGCTGACCGAGGAAGGCGGCGAACTCATCATGGCCGCCAAGGACCACGACAAGACGAAGGTCGCTGAAGAGACGGCGGACCTCCTGTACCACGCGCTCGTCGTCATGCGCGCCGAAGGCGTCGCGTGGCGCGACGTGATGGCCGTGCTTGCGAGCCGACGCGCGGGACCACGCCGCGACACCTCACAACGGTGAAACGAAACGAGGGCAGACTCACGAAGCGCCAAGCTTCCGAAGCCCATCCGCCACGAACGGCAAGAAGCGCTTCTCGTGATGCCGGGCAGGCAGCACCTCGCTCACGTCGCCCTCGGGCATCCGCACCGCAAGCAGCCCCGCCCCGCTCTCGCGGAACGCGGACTCGTGCCGACGCACGCAGAGCATCGCGCTCTCCAAGGGCAGCGCGACGAACGTGCGATGGCAACCCACCTGGTAAGCCAGGGCTTGACGATGCGCGGTCCGGTAGTCGCGAAGCTTCAACTCCACGCCGACGACCTCGTCATCCCTAAGCGCGACCACATCCGCGATCCGACCATTGAA
>JBAZZN010000321.1:0-3615 GCA_041658815.1 Thermoplasmatota archaeon | reverse complement strand
GACCGACATGGCGAAGGACCCCTCCAAGATCCAGGCCTTCATCCGCAATGCGAAGGGGTCGAAGCGGTCGTGACGCAGCTTCCTGACGAGTCGGGGCGCTTCGGCGAGTTCGGCGGGCGCTTCGTGCCAGAGACGCTGATGCCTGCGCTCGAAGAACTCGAAGCAGCGTACGCGAAGGCCCAAGGCGACGCATCTTTCGCGCACGAGCTATCACGATTGCACACCGAGTACGGGGGCCGCCCCACGCCGCTCACATTCGCGGCCCGCCTGACCGCGTCCGCCGGCGGCGCGAAGATCTACCTCAAGCGAGAGGACCTCGTGCACGGCGGCGCGCACAAATTCAACAACGTGATGGGTCAGGCGCTCCTTGCGATGCGGATGGGCAAGAAGCGCATCATCGCGGAGACTGGTGCGGGCCAGCATGGCGTCGCGACCGCGATGGCGTGTGCGAAACTCGGTCTCGACGCGGAAGTGTTCATGGGGGCCAAGGACGTCGAGCGCCAAGCGCTGAACGTCTTCCGCATGAAGCTCATGGGCGCCAAGGTGCACCCCGTCGAGAGCGGCAGCAAGACCCTCAAGGACGCGGTCAACGCGGCGCTGCGGGACTGGGTCGCCAACGTGCGCACGACGCACTACCTCATCGGAAGCGTCGTCGGGCCACACCCGTTCCCGATGATCGTCCGCGACTTCCAGCGGGTCATCGGGGATGAGATCAAGCGCCAATCCATAGAGCGCGAGGGGCGCTTGCCTGACGCGTGCGTGGCGTGCGTGGGCGGTGGCTCGAACGCGATGGGCACGTTCTATCCATTCAAGGACGACGTCAAGACGCGCCTCGTCGGCGTCGAGGCCGCAGGACGCGGTCTTGACTCCCAGTTCCACAGCGCGACGCTTGGCAGGGGGAGCAAGGGCGTGCTCCACGGCGCCTTCAGCTATCTCCTGCAGGACGAGGAAGGCCAAGTCACAGAAACTCATAGCGTGAGCGCGGGCCTCGATTACCCTGGCGTGGGTCCCGAGCACGCGTGGCTCAAGGAGACTGGCCGTGCCGAGTACTTCTCAGCGACGGACCAGGAAGCGCTCGAAGCGACGCGCTTGCTCTCGCGCCTCGAAGGCATCATCCCCGCGTTGGAGAGCGCGCACGCCATCGCGCACGGCGTGAAGCTCGCGCGCGAGATGACGCAGGACCAGTTCCTTGTCATCACCGTGAGCGGGCGCGGCGACAAGGACATGCACACGTTGCAGGCGGCATTCCGGGAGGACTTGGCGTGAGCGCCACGTCTTTCACACCAAGGCACCAAGAACCCAAGACGCCAACGGTCCGCTTCTTGGTGTCTTGGCTTCTTGGTGATGCCGGGGCAGGCAGGTCACATCCATGAGCCGCCTCGCGCTGGCCTTCAAGCCCGACCGCCCCGCGCTCGTCGCCTACATGATGGCCGGCGAGCCAGACCTCCAGCGCGACGTCGAGTACGCGCTCGCTGTCCTTGCAGAAGCGGACGTACTTGAGATCGGCGTGCCCTTCAGCGACCCAGTCGCAGATGGCCCCACCATCGAGCGTGCACACACCCGGGCGCTCGCGCGCGGCGCCAGCCTCACGCACGCCTTCGACCTCGCCAAGACGCTCCGCGCGCAGAGCTCAAAGCCGCTCGTGCTGATGACGTACTACAATCCAGTGCTGCAGCGTGGCCTCGACAAGTTCGCGCGCGAGTGCCGCGAGGCCGGAGTGGATGGCGTCATCCTGCCTGATTGTCCTCTTGAAGAGTCGGGGCCAGCTGCGGCGGCCCTTGCGGCGGAGCGTATCGACCTCATCCAACTCGCCTCACCGGCGACGCCGCCCGAGAGGCTCGCGCGCCTCGCAAAGGCCACGCGCGGCTTCCTCTACGTGATATCGTCCTACGGCACGACCGGCGCGCGTGACGAGCTGCCACCCGAAGCGCTGGACGTCGTCGCGCGCGCGAGGGCCGCGTGCGGGATGACGCCCTTCGCGGTGGGCTTCGGCATCTCGCTCCCCGCGCACGTGCGCCAGTTGCATGCGGCGGGCGCTCCAGGCGTTGTCGTGGGAAGCGCGATCGTGGGGAGGATCGAGAAGGGGGATTCGGCGGCTCAAGCAAGCGCGTTCGTTCGCTCACTCCGCTAGTGTCGGTCAACGTGGCGTGGTTTCCGCGAGTCGCGCCTGGTTTTCCAAGGCCTCTTTGATCCACACGTACGCCCGCCGGCTCACGAGCAGTCCCCAGTGTCCCGCGTACGGAAGTTGCCGATTCACGACGCCTGGCTCATCCAGCACCGCGTTGGCGGCGGGCACGATGATCCCGTCCCACTTGCTCCAGATGTTGAGGATCGGCACGCCGCCGTGACCAACGTTGCGATCGTTCAACTCTGCAAGGAATGGCGAACCGGGCACGCTTTGGCGAGTCGCTGTCAGGATGGGCGCCGTCGCGGCGGTCCATGTGCCCTGATGAGGCGTGCCAAGGCACGACAGATGCGTCACGTTCTTCGCGCCGTCCAAATACTTCAGATAATAGCGCGCGATGAGGCCGCCGAAGCTATGCGCGACGAGCGCGACCTTGCCCGTGTCCTCCACAGCGAGCACCTCATCGATCTTCTCGGCCAGGAAACGCGCGCTCACGCGGTGATCGCTGAAAGTGAAGCGCGGGAAGCTTGCGGGGTACACGTGGTAGCCGTCACGCTCCAAGAAGTACTGCCACACGTTCCAATAGACGAGCTCCTGGCCGAAGGCGCCTGGGAGCAGGACGACGGGTGGGCGGCGCGCGCTCAACAGGTGAAGAGCGGAGCGTCCTCCACATCAATCCGATGCTTCTGGCTCGCTTCGACTGAACAGGGCGGCGAGGATGGACAGGGTGGACAGGGTTCCTCCTCTCGCCGCAACGGTCAATACGATGCGAATCCTCGCCGCACGCGTGCTCCGCAGGATCCCTGCGCTCTCGTGCGCCCTGCTCCTTGTGATCCCCCTCGCGCTGACGGCTCAAGCAGAGACCTTGGAGCTTGGCAAGCCAGTCGTGATGCGCGGGGCTGCCGTGGCGCAGACCCCAAACGGCTTCGTGGGTTCGACAGCCACGTTCACCATCACGGCTGCACAGCACGGCTCGGGGCACGTCTTCCTGGACACCTTCCCGCTGACAGAAGTGGACATGCAGGGCTCGGCGCGTCTCGCCGCGCGAGTGGCCGCGCAAGTGAGCGGCAAGAACCTGAACGATTACGACCTCTTCTTCGTCATCCGGAGCGGGAGCATGCAGATCGGGGGGCCAAGCGCGGGCGCGACGCTCACGGTGGGGGCGATCGCAGCCATGAACGGTTGGGACGTGCGCCCCGACGTGCTCGACACGGGCACCATCCAGCCGGACGGGAGCATCGGACCTGTCGGGGGGATCCCCGAGAAGGCCGCGGCCGCCGCTCAGGCTGGCATCAAGACCTTCCTCTTCCCAGAAGGTGAGGAGACTCAGCCGCTCTCCGCACAGCCTGGCACTACCGTGGACGTGGCCACGTACTGCCGCCAAGAGTTGAGCATCCGGTGTGCTCCGGTTTCTGATATCTACCAGCTCATCGAGAACATGACGGACCATACGTTCCCGCGCCAGCCCATCGCGGGCGACGTCACCGGCG
>JBAZZN010000320.1:0-3616 GCA_041658815.1 Thermoplasmatota archaeon | reverse complement strand
CTCGACCGCGACCCCACCGGCAACCGCTTCCGCCGCATCCCCGCCACCGAGACGTTCGGCGCCGCGCCGCTGAGCTCGCGCTTCCGCGAGAAGGAAGTCGTCGAGGACCAAGATCGAAAGTCGAGCATCGTCATGCCGGGCCCGGGCATGAACCCGGACGTCATGCGCCGAAAGTGGCAGCAAGAATCGCTCCAGACCCGGTGGGCCGCCGAGATGGAGGACGACGACATCGACCAGGACCTCGAGGAGGCGCTCGCGCGTGCCAGAACCCAACAAGAATGAACCACAGCAGCCGCCGAGCGAAGCGCGCAACCTCGAGGAAGCCATCCGATACGCGCCCCACCTCGTCTTCATCAAACAGCTCGCCACCCTCGACGAGGTCATGGCCACCGGCCAGGACGCGTGGAACGCGTTCGACTGCTGGAAGAGCGGCATCCACGCCTACGCGCGCGCCGATCCCATCTTCAAGATCGAATCCAAGCTCATCCGCGCGTGGACGCGCAAGAAGCAACGCCGCTACGCCGCGATTCCGCGGAACATGATCATCAACAAGTGGCGCCCCGCGCTCATCGACGTGATGCGCCGCGCAGGCATGTTCCCCCGCATGGACGAGCCCGGCGCCGCCAAGAAACCCGACAGCGCAACCCAAGGAACCTCCCAAGGCGCAACGCGCAAGAGCGTGAACAAATGACCACATTCGTCCCCGAACACCGCATCGCCTTCCTCGTGAGCCGCCTCAACAGCGGCCTCAACGAGGACGAACACGAAGGCATCTTCGCCGAACTCGGCTCGACGCTCATGCGCCTCATGGACAACTCGTTCCGCGGCCACTACCAAGCCTTCCCCCTCCACGAGCTCTACCAGCGCGAACGCGTGCAAGTCTACAGCGAGAAGCCGTGGCTCGACCAAGCCATCCGGTACGCGCTCGCGCACGAGAAGGACATCAGCGACATCTTCCACGCGCACATCCAAGAACGCCGCCGCTACGGCGGCAACGTCGTCCTCGAATTCGTCGGCCCCACCGGCAGCGGCAAATCAAGCTGCATGCTGGGCCTCATGGAACGACACAACGGCCTCCTCGAGAAGATCCGCAGCGAAGGCCCGTCCGCCATGCGGAACCGCCTCAGCATCGACCTCCAAGAGTTGCCAGGAAAACTCGAGAAGCTCACCGCCGGCGACGCGGTCGCTCTCGACGAGCAGCTTCACCTCGCGGGCGAGGGCGCCACGACCGCGCTCAAGATGATGCGCAACCTCGAGGACACGCTGCGCGGCACGATGATCGACATCTACTTCGCCAGCCCCGGAACGCGCACGGGCCACGACGCCTCACAAGGCGTCCTCGAAGCCATCTCCTGGAGCCCGCCCATTCTGCGCGACGGCGCGCCGGGCCTTGCGCGCACGAAGTTCATCGTGTGGCTGGGCCTCAACGGCAACGAAGCGATCCCCCTCGGGTACATCGATCTCCCCTGGGCGAGCCCGGACGTCTTCGCCGCGTACAAGCCCATCAAGGAAGAGAACCTGGAGCGCACGAAGCGCGGCCAATTCCACCAGACCGGCGAAGCGAGCGACGCGATCATCCGCCGCCTCTTCGAGACTCCCGCCCTCCTTGAGCGTCTCCACATCCGCGCGCGGCCCACGAAGGCCGACTGGAAGCGCTACCTCCAACGCTACGCGCCCACCATGAGCATCGCGGAGAGGGACTTCCTCAGCGCCGAGCTCGAAGAGATGATGCTCTGCCTGCGCGACGAGCCCACGCGCTTCCAGCGCATCTGGGGGTGGGAACCCACCGAGAACATGCGCCGCGTCGCCGACGGCGAGGACACGAGCGCGCCAGAAGGAGGGCGCACGCGTGAGCTCTGACGCGCGGGCCCGCCCCGCGTGGCTCACGCTTCGCTGGTGGCACGAGAAGGACCGCGCGGTCAAGCAGTGGTTCGCCGACCTCGGGCGCAACCAGCGACCGTGGTCCGAGCGCGAACGGACGCGAGCCATGATGCTCCTCTGCCACGCGATCGGCTGGCCCTGCCTCTTCACGCCGCTCGTCACACGTTGGCTCTACCCGTGGCTCCCGCAGCCGGACGCAGTGCTATTCTACCTCTGGGGCGCGACAAGTCTCGGCGGCGCGCTCCTCGCGTCTTTGAAACTCGCGGAGGGTGCGCACGAAGACCAGCGCGTACTGTCAGAGAACCGAAGCGGCGCGCCGACGTCCTGCCGGCGATAGCTACCTTTATGGTGAGGCCCGGCAGGGTGGAGACGCGCGCAGGTGAACGTGGCGAGCGGGGAGATCGCGGTAACAGTGCGGGCCCTGCACGCCCTGACATCGAGCGGACGCATGGACGTGCTCCGATGTCTTCGCGCGCGCCGCATGACTGCGGCCGAGGTCGCGCACCGCGCGGGCATGCGCAAGAGCAGCGCCCACAAGCACCTCACGCGCCTTGCGTCCGCCGGCTTCGTGCATCGCCACGACGACGACCGCGTGTGGGTCTATTACAGTCTCACATTGCACGGTAGGCACCTCGTCGAGTCTGAGCGGCCCCGGCTCGTGCTCCTCTTCGCCTCTAGCACTCTCCTACTCATGGCCACGTTGGTGGCCCTCGCGTGGGAGGCCCGGCTGTGGGCCAAGCGCATGGAGGACGCATGGGACGTGGGTCACATAGGACCCAAACCGCCAATGCCTTCGTTTTGGACGACGGAGACAATTGCCCTCGTCATCGTCACGACGGCGCTGGGGCTCGCCGTCGCCGTCGTTGGCATGCGCCTGGCGAGGGCAGGGCGTTCGAAGAAATAGATGGGGTCATTGGCGCGCGTGCGCCTCGCCCCTTTCGGACGCTCATGGGTACGACGAGGTCCCCGTTGTGCAGGCCTGCCCCGAGCCGGCGGTGAAGGCGCCGCCCGAGATCGTGCCCGCGCCATACGGCGGGCACGGCGTGCCCGGGTAGTGCGCTTGCACTTGCGACGGCGTGTACCACGTGCCGCTTGTTGCCTGATAGCGGAGGTCGAACATCGTCCACGGGCCCATCGGCGCGAGCGTGCTCGTCGCGCCTTGGATCTCGCCGAACGTCTGGAGGGGCTCGCCGTTCGTGCTGCCGCGCGAGAGCGTGCACCCGAGTTCAACGCTGTAGGGTCCCGTGTCGTACCGGTAGGTGCGCCAGACGCCGGAGGAGTCGCGGGAGAACCACGTGTAGACGGTCGCGCCGTTGCCGTACGCGTTTGCCGGTCCGTAGTTCGTGGTGAGCGCGCCGTTGTTGTTCGACTGGCACATCCACTTCGCCGAGATCTCGCCCGGGAAGGTCACGAGGCCGGCCTGGATCCACGAGTACTCGCCGCCAAACGCGACGCCCGTCGTGTACGCCAGGCCTTTCCCCGTGCAGTAGGCCGTCGGCACGAGAGGGAGGTTCTGGGGCCTGACGCCGGCGTGGCCTCCGTAGAGGTAGTAGTTGTTCGTCTCGTACCAGCCCGCACGGTAGCGCGTGCATCCCGACGAGCTCGTCGTCGACACTTCAGGCGGCGCGGCGGCGCCGAAGACGCCTACGGCGCCCCACGGGGTCGCGTTGGGCTCCGTCGTGACGCTCCCCGTCTCCTGGATGATGGCCAGGGGCGCGCCAGGCGGCGGGACGAT
>JBAZZN010000319.1:0-3631 GCA_041658815.1 Thermoplasmatota archaeon | reverse complement strand
GTGGGCGCGTGAACCGCTCGTGGTTCGGGCTGCTCGCCCTCGTCCTGGTCCTGCCGCTGGCGGGATGCGCGGGGAACGCGGAAGAGAAGGCGGGGCCTGCTGGCGCCGTCGTTCCTGCCTCCACGGTCGATCACGTGACGGCAACCCACGTGGACATGAAGGACGTCCAGTTCCAGCCGGTCCAACTGGAAGTGAAGGCTGGCACGATCGTGATGTGGACTAACCTGGACGACTTCGGCCACACCATCACGCCCGACGACACGAACGCCTGGGGCACTCAAGGAAGCGGTTCCGACCCCGACGCGTACCTGAACAAGAACGGCACCTGGGCCTTCCGCTTCGACAAGCCAGGGACCTACGCATATCATTGCTTGCCGCACGCGACGAAGAGCACGACTGGATACATCGGAATGGTCGGCACCGTCGTGGTGAGCTGAGTCGTCCTTCTGGAGATGACAAGAATGAGAAACACAGAACCACGCAAGAAGCACTCCCTCACGATGACGCTGAGCATCGTCGCCGTAGTCGCGCTCATCGCGGGCTGCACGAACCCCGCGACCGAAGGCCCGGGCGTGGCCACGGGCGGGAACGCGTTGCCGACCGATGCCGCGGCCGTCGCGCAAGCGCGCGGCCTCACACCCGACGACATCTACGCCGCCATGAAGACGTACACGCCCTCAGGCAAGACGGACCCCTACATCATGATAGCTTCTGGCGGTCAATCCGGCCAGATGGTCGTCGTCGGCCTCCCATCCATGCGCATCCTCAAGGTGATCGCCGTCTTCACTCCCGAACCGTGGCAAGGCTACGGCTTTGGAGGGGAAAGCGACAAGGTGCTCGCGGAGGGCGACTTGCCCGCGACAAGCGACGCCCCCGCCAAGGAGATCCGCTGGGGCGACACGCATCACCCCGCCATCTCCGAGTTCAAGGGCGACTACGACGGAAAGTTCGCCTTCATCAACGACAAGGCGAACGCGCGCCTCGCCGTCATCGACCTTCGCGACTTCGAGACCAAGCAGATCATCAAGAACCCCAACGCGATGGTCGATCACGGCGGGACCTTCGTCACGCCCAACACTGAGTACGTCGTGGAGGGTCCGCAGTACGCGGCGCCCTTGGGCGCGACGTACGCGCCGCTGGACCAATACAAGGACCAGTACCGCGGCGTGATATCGTTTTGGGCGTTCGACCGAGAGAAGGGGCGCATCGACGAGGCGCGTTCCTTCCAGATCGAGCTGCCGCCCTACTGGCAGGACCTCTGTGACGCGGGCAAGGGACCAAGCGATGGCTGGGTCTATTGCAACTCGTTCAACACGGAGCTCGCCACTGGGATGGACGGGCACGGGAGCCCCCCCTTCGAGGCGGGCACGACGAAGAACGACGTCGATTACCTGCACATCTTCAACTGGAAGAAGGCGGAGCAGGTCGTGGCGGCCGGCAAGACCGAGAAGATCAACAACATGTCGGTCATCCGGCTCCAGACGGCGATCTCTGAGGGCATCCTCTACTTGACGCCCGAGCCAAAGAGCCCCCACGGTTCGGACGTGACGCCAGGCGGCGAGTACGTGGTCGTCGGCGGCAAGCTCGATCCCCACGTGACGATATACTCGACCGACAAGATCCAGAAGGCGATCGCCGCGGGCGTGAGCGACAAGGACGCCTATGGCATCCCCGTGATCCCCCTGGACAAGACGATGGAAGCGCAAGTCGAGCTGGGGCTTGGCCCCCTGCACACGGTCTTCGACGACAAGGGGTATGCGTACACGTCCCTCTTCCTCGACTCGGCCGTCGCGCGCTGGACGCTTGGCGGCCCCTACGAGACTAAGCACCCCGAGCCAGGCTGGACGCTCGTGCAGAAGTTGCCGGTGCAGTACAACATCGGTCACATCACGGCGGCCGAAGGAGACACCGCGAGCCCCGATGGCCAGTTCGTGGTCGCGCTCAACAAGTGGAGCATCGACCGGTTCGCCAACGTCGGGCCCCTCCTCCCGCAGAACTTCCAGCTCGTCGATATCTCGAAGACGGGCGACCAGATGAAGGTCATCTACGACATGCCAGTCGGCATGGCGGAGCCGCACTACGCCCAGATCATCAAGGCCGACAAGCTGCACCCCTACGAGGTGTACCCCCAGGTGGGCTGGAGCCCCGCGACCATGTCGCCCGACCCCAACGGCATCAAGAAGGCCGAGGACGCCAAGGTCGTCCGAAATGGGAACAACGTCGAGATCTGGATGAGCGTGGTGCGCTCGCACTACACGCCCGAGCGCGTGGAGGTCAAGCAGGGCGACCACGTCATCTGGCACTTGACGAGCCTCGAGCGAACGCGCGACGCGACGCACGGCTTCGCGCTCTCCGGCTACAACATCCAGATGAGCCTTGAGCCCGGAGAAACGCAGACCGTCGAGTTCACGGCCGACAGGCCGGGCACGTACTCGTACTTCTGCACCGAGTTCTGCTCGGCCATGCACCTGGAGATGACCGGGTACTTCCTCGTGCAGCCGTAGCGACGATCGAACTCGCCATTCCACACGCGTGCGCACGCACGCGTGTGGAATGGCATCTTCCTTCCCTGTGATATCTATGCAACGCCTCCTCGAAGCCTTCCACGAACGGGACGCGAACGTGGTCCTTACCGACGGGACCCAGCGGCCGCTCGCCGCGTTCCTCGTCCCCGCCGTCCTCCTCATGACCGCGGCGCTGCTCGTCATCGTCTCCGCCTTCATGCCCTACTGGAGCATGGCGCTCCACGCGCCTCAGTACCCGCAAGGGTTGCGCGTGAACGTGTTCGTGGACCACCTGGACGGGGACGTCGGTGAGATCGACGAGCTGAACCACTACCTGGGGCTCGCTTCGCTCGACAGCGGCGGCCAAGTCGAGCGCGCGCTCGCGTGGCCGACCCTGCTGGTCCTCGCAGCGCTCCTGTCCGGGCGCGTCTTCCTGCACGGCCGATGGGCGGACCTGCTCGCCGTGCCGACGCTGGCGTTCCCGCTCCTCTTCCTTGGCGACTTGTGGTTCATCCTCTATCGCTTCGGCCACAGCGTGGACCCGACATCTGCGCTCGGGGGCGCCGTGGGGCCCTTCACGCCACCGCTCTTTGGCGCTGGGCACATCGGGCAGTTCTCGTCCACCGCATCGGCCGGGCCAGGCTTGTTCTTGTGCATCGCCGCGAGCGCGCTGGCGATCCTCGCCGTCTGGCGGATGCGCATCGCCTTCCGCGTTGGGCCGCCGGTCCGCACGCGGCTCGCGCGGAAGCGACTCCAACGGGTGGAGGCGCGGCGTTGAACACGCCGGTCCTCCTTGCTTTCGTCGTTCTCGCAGCGAGCATGCCGCTCGCTGCTGGCGCGCAAAGCGCAAGCACGCTCGTCGTCTCGCACGATGGTGCATTCGCAACGATCTCGGATGCGCTCAGCGTGGCTCACGACGGCGACTCGATCGAGGTGCACTCGGGCATCTACCCAGGCGGACTCGTGGTGGGCAAGGGCGTGCACCTCGTCGGCATCGGTCGTCCGATCTTGGACGGCGGAGGCGTCGGCACAGTGGTGCGGCTCGACGCGGCCAACGCGAGCCTGTCAGGTTTCGTGGTGCGCGGCAGCGGGACCATGCTGGACCATGACGACGCCGGTGTCACGGT
>JBAZZN010000318.1:0-3646 GCA_041658815.1 Thermoplasmatota archaeon | reverse complement strand
CAGCGGGCGTCCTGCGAGAGTCCCGATGCCCCTCCTGCGGCGCCGACCTGGTGAAGCGCCCGAAGCGAAAGGCGGCTTGCCCCGCGTGTCAGGCGCCCATCTATTATCGGACGCTGCCCGTGACGCGCGAGTCTGTCCTCGTGCGTGAAAGTTCGCTGCTCCTCATGGAGGCTATGTGGGCGGATCACGGCGCGTTTCATGCCGGCCGGGAGACGGCGCGAGAGTTCGGCGTCGAAGCCGCCTTCGAAGCGGCGTGGCGCACGTCGAGGGATGCGGCGGTCGTTGTGCTTCTGCGGGCCTACGAAGCTGCGGCCGCGGGACGATCGACCTCCATGCCAGGAAGATGCTCAAGTTTCGGTTGGCGTGGTTCCTGCATGACGTTGGCCGCGAGTTTTTCCCGACCCTTCAGGAATGCGCGCGACTGGAGCTTCGGATGATGCGCGAGCAGAGGTTCGGTAATGAGCCGATCATCGTCGGCATCATCTCCGCGGGAATCCGCGACTACGTGGGGATTCACAGCGCGCGCGAGTACATTGAACGTCGCAACAAGGTCGATGCAGAACTGCGCGTGCCGATCCAACAGCGGACCGTCCGGCCCTTGCGGTGGCAAGGTCCATCGCGGCCTCTCGGCCTGCTGTCGGGCATCCATAGCCTGCCCCTCGCCCGACCGAGCGTCTTCATCGTCCATGGCCACGACGACGCGCTCACGAACGACGTCGCCCGGACCTTGGAGAAGCTCGGCCTCGATCCCATCATCCTCCACGAGAAAGCGGACCAAGGGCAGACGATTATCGAGAAGCTCGAACTCCACGCCGACGTGCAGTATGCGGTCGTCCTCATCACGCCTGACGATGACCACGTCGACAACAAGACCAAGACGTCCGTGAAGCGCGCGCGGCAGAACGTCATTCTCGAGCTGGGCTTCTTCCTTGCGCACCTCGGCCGCGAGCGCGTGTTCATCCTGCGCAAGGACGACCCGCACCTCGAGCTTCCGTCTGACTATCAGGGAGTCATCTAGACCCTCGCGGACACCGCCGGCGCATGGCGCTACCGGTTGGCCAAGGAGCTCCGCGAAGCAGGCTTCGACGCGGACTCGAACGCTCTCGACTAAAGACGGCTGCAAATATTCCGTAAAGTATCTAGCTGTGTAGCGCATGCTCCGTCTCATGGGACGGGATGCGCGTTACGAACCTCGCTTGACACGCGAAGAGATGGAGCGCCGACGCCTGTTGGCGGCTGTTGACCTTGACGCCGGGGTGCAACAGCGCAAGATCGCGCGCAAGTTCGGTGTGAGCGAGGCGACGGTGAGCCGATGGGCGAAGACCCTTCGGACGCGCGGGAAGGCCGGTCTCAAGAGGACGATGGCTTCCCGCCCCCCAAAGCTCTCGGACGAGGAGCGCGCGGAATTGCTTCAGATCCTGTTGCACGGCGCGCAGGAGAGCGGCTACGACACAAACATCTGGACCACGCAGCGCGTCGTCGAGGTCATCGAGAAGAACTTCGGCGTCAAGTACAACCCGGACCACGTAGGACGGATGCTGCGCGAGAAGCTCGGGATGAGCTATCAGAAGCCCAAACGGCGAGCCAACGAGAGGAGCGAGGAAGCCCGCGCGACCTGGTTGCGAACGACCTGGCCGCGTTTTAAAAAAGACTCGTGAACGGCGCGACGCTTGTCTTCGTGGATGAAGCGGGCTTTGGGCTCGTGCCCGTTACCGGCAAGACCTGGGGCTTGCGGGGCGAGACTCCGATCATCCACCACCCGTGGAGCCCGTACGCGAGGATCAGCGTGATCAGTGGCATCACTGCCGACCAACGTCTCTTCTTCCAGCTCAAGCCCGACGGGACGTTCAAATCGCCAGATATCGCGAAGTTCCTGAAGCATCTCCTTCGCCACATCGAGGGCGAGATCGTCCTCGTGTGGGACGGCGCGCCCCAACACAGAGGAGCCGCGATCAGGCAAGTCCTCGACGAGAACTCGCGGCTTGAGATCGTTCGACTACCAGGATACAGCCCCGACTTCAACCCAGACGAGCTCGTCTGGCATTACACGAAGAACGTGAACCTCCGCGGCAAGACGCCCGCCAACATCCACGAGCTCAAGGAGAACGTCTGCGCAAGCTTTGCGTCGCTGCGCCGCCGGCCCGAGATGCTCCGCTCATTCCTTCACGCCACGGAGCTTCCTTGGGGATCCTCGCTTACCGGATAAACGCAGCCGTCGTTAGTTTGCTGTCCCGACAGCGGCGATGGAGGCGGTGAACTGAAGCCCCGCCGCTGCCCTGAAGAATCAGGTACTCAACGTGCCCGACCATGTGCTCGCGTCGTCCAACACGGCGCGGGAGACCCGATCCTGGTCCGCTCGCGCTCGCCCCTTCGTGGGGCTCGTCGCTGTCACCATCGCTGCCCTCGGCCTCCCCTGGGCGGCCTTTTGCTCGCCGCGGTGGTCTGGCTCGCAGGTGCGATCGTCGCGACCGCCATGGCTATCGAAGCCTCGCCTTCGCGACGCGGCGCCTCGCCCGCGCGACGACGACAATCCGCATGCAACTGGTCCTCGTGGCCATCATCTCGGCTGTTCTCACTGACGAACGCCTGCGTGGACTGCCCGAGATCAGTCTTCGGAAACAACGAGCACCGGATCGAGGGTCATTTCGACGCGTTCGCCGTCAGACGCCACAGCTACCGCTTCCATCACGTACGCTCCGGGTCCCCACGACGGGACCGCAACGTGCGCGAGGCCGTCGGGGCCTGGCTCTACGTATTGGGTCGCGACTTGACCCGTAGGGCCGGTGAGCGTGACCGTGAGGGAGAGTGGCGCGCCCCCGTCGACCGCCTTGACGTGCAGCTCCAGCGGCTCCGTCGGCGAGAAAGTCGCCGCGGCGCCCCTTGCGTCCGTCACACGTGCCCAGTGGATGGCTGGGTGAGAGTCCCTGTGCGTCGTCGGGAACTCGAGGTGATATCGAAGAGTCGTTGTCGTGTCTCCCCATGGTGCATTTTCGTAGGCCAAGCGGAGGCTCACGGGCAGCTCGGCGTCCGGCAGGAAGACGCGCTTGCCGAGCGGGAACCCCGCCAGGGGGCCCTCTGAGACGATGGTGTCGCCGATGCGAATCGCGTAGCTCGTGAGGCCGGTTTCCCATTGAGACGCCGTGTCGGCGGTGGCCCCGCCCGAGAGGAAAGGCGTCCAAACGTCAGGCCCGTACATGACGTCGAATGCGCGCGGCTCCCAAAAGCCGGCGGAGGCCAAACCCGACCAATGGGGAAGGCCGTCCCCGATGACGTACGCGCCGTCGCGGCTGGAGAAACGCGCGTCGTGCCAACCGTCTCCGCTCCACCACGCGCCGAGGAAGCGGAGCCCCTCGCTCGTGGGCGCAGCGCCGATGCTACGAACGAGCGGGCCACAACCGAGCGCATCGATGCAATTGAACGTCGCGTCGCGCTTGCCCGGGGCAAGGGTCACGCTCATGGATTCGCACGGGGCGAACGGCGCGCTCTCGCCCGAGTAGAGGAGCCGTTCCACGTGGCTTTCGTCGATGCTCATGGGTCCCCATGCGAACCCGAAGCCCCCGATGCGGCAGAGGTGCCAGCGCTCGCCGCTGGTCCGACCGCTTGCGAATTCGTAACGATAGCGAGTCTCGCGGAACGGGTCCTCGGT
>JBAZZN010000317.1:0-3647 GCA_041658815.1 Thermoplasmatota archaeon | reverse complement strand
GCCAAACGGCAACTACACCATCCACATCGAGGGCCGCGACGTGTACGGCAACATCATCACCGTGGACGTCCCCGCCATCGAAGCCATCGCCGCACAACTCTCGGGCAAGCTCATCGGGAACCCCGGACGCATCGTGGAGCGAGGCACGAGCGCCGAGATCATCTTCGGCGTCACGTACCCCTCTGGCGCGTTCTACACTGGTGGCGCGTCGCTTCCAAGCGTCATCGTGTCGAACGAGACCGCGGTCGTCGCGACCGCAAGCGTGCGCCACGAAGGCGCGGCGTACATCGCGGACTGGACGCCGCCTGCGACCGCCGGCATCAGCGACTACTGGTTCGAAGTGAACGGTCAAGGCATCGGCGGCAACAGCTTCCCCACGCTGCGCAGCAACACGTTCCGCCTCTCACCTGGCAGCTTCCAGCGGCCAGGCGCGAACACCATCCCGATCGGCACAGAGCGCATGGCCACGAACACGTTCGACGTGCCCATGGACCCATCCGACAAGTTCGTCAGCTTCGAGCTTGGCTACTTCGGAGTCACGGCCGACACGGTCGCCATCGAAGGCAAGGAACCCCTCGTGCTGACGCCCCTCCCGCACATCGCGCAGGAAGCGACGAGCAGATACCAATCGCGGTTCGTGACTGACCAGCAGACGCCCATCGGAGCGTATCGCATCTTCATGAAGGGTGAGGACGCGCTTGGCAACACGATCACGTCCAAGAGCAACGTGTTCCTCGTGAAGCCCACGACCATCGTCATCAACTTCGACCAGCAGCCTCCCAATGAGGCGTTCAAGGAAGGCGCCACGCTCACCATCAGTTTCGTCGCACGGTACAAGACGAACCCGCTCCTCGAAGAGCGTCTTGGTCACCCAAGCGTCGCGCTCCTCCTTGGAGGCGCCCCAACGAACGTGAAGCCTGACGTCACCTACGTGAACGGCCACTGGCAAGCCACCATCCAGATCCCCCCGACGCTCCTCGACGGCGACTACAGCTTCGCGGTGGGCGGCTCGGACCTCTCTGGCAACCAGATCGCCAACGCGCGCAGCATCTCGTACACGGTCAAGACTACCGTCGCCAACAGCTTCGCCAAGGTCGTACCGGGCCCCGAGCCCGTGCTTGGTGTGCTCACGATGGTCGCGCTGGCGCTGGTGATGGGAAGGCGGCTGCGTCCACGAAAGTGATCGCGCGATGGCGCGACCAGCAGCTAATCATGTACACCAATTGAACAGCATTGCATCGTCGCATCGTTGAACACCGTTGGATGGTCCGTCATCCTGCCGGTCCATGTGATTCTGTGGTTTTTCTCGTGGAGAACACAAAGTCTCTGCGCATCTGCGCTTGTGCGGTGAAGACGCGTCACCCCCGACGGTAAGGACGTGTCACACAAAGGTTAAGTCCGGTCCCAAGCACCCTCGACTCAACCAAGCGCGCAGCCGTGCTGCGTGCGAGGCATCCCCGTCCGCGTGCGGTCCCCGTTGCCAAAGTCGGGATCGCTCGTGGAAAAGAGAGAAGAAGAGGTGTCCCCCGCTTGACAGTGAACCCCCAACGCATTTCCCGGCTCCAGGAGCACGGACTCACCGAGTACGAGGCCCGCGCTTACCTGGCGCTCCTTGAGCTCGAGAACTCCGAGGCCAGCCCCATCGCGGACCTGGCCCGCGTGCCCCGCACCAAGATCTACCAGGCCCTCGATGGCCTCGAATCGAAGAAACTCCTCGCGGTCATTCCCGACCGGCCCAAGCGCTACCAGGTCCAGCCCATCTCGAGCTACATCGACTCGCTCGAGTCGAACTACCGCGCGAGGGCCTCGGCGCTTGGCGGCGAGAAGAACGCGCTCACCGAAGAGTTCGCGCCCCGCGGCAAGGTCACGATGGAGCGCTCCGGCGGCTTCGTCGTGCTCAAGGGCCGCGCCAACATCTCCAGCAAGTTGTGCGAGCTGATCGGGAAGGCGAAGGAGGACTTCGCCGTCGCGACCAGCTCCATGGGCGCGCACCGCCTCGCGTACCACCACGACCTGCTCGAGGCCGCGGCGGACCGCGCCGCGCGCGTCCGCATCCTCGCGCCCGGCACGACCGAGAACGCCGAGGCCGCGCAGCGCCTCGCTCAACGCGCCGAGATGCGCCACGCGCTCGTGGACCTTGGCGCCGTGACGCTCGCGTTCGTGGACGAGAAGGAAGTCATGCTCATCCACCACGTGCCTGACGACCACCACTACTTCCAGGGCGCGGACGTCGCGCTTTGGAGCGACGACCCAGCCATCGTGACGAGCCTCAAGGCGCTCTTCACGCTCGGCTGGGGCCTCTCGGTGCCGTTCGCCGAGCGCGAGACGGCTAGCGCCAAGATGTCGGACCCCGCGGTCCAACTCGTGGTGGCGAACCTCGCGAAGGAAGCCCAGCGCCTCGTCACGGCGTGAGGCCAAGATATCGTTGTGGACACCGCCTCGCCAGAGAGAAGCCCATGAAAGACTGCCCCCGCGCCGATCAACGCACTGTCACCCCCACGGGTGAGAGTGGCGTGTCCCTGCGCGCTGGAGCAGTGTGGGGTTTGTCTCTTGGCCAGGAAACGGTCGTCAGCAAGACCACCCAGTCGAGGACTTAGGAATGCTCGGGTTCGCCAAGTGGAGCGCGCGTCGCAAGGCCGTCGCAGCGGCCACGCTGGCGCTCCTCCTTTTTGCGCCCTTGGGCATCTCCGAGAACGCGCAGCCCGTCGTGACGGGCCACTCGACCTTCTACGATGGCGATGGCTTCGATCCATGCCTCGCTTCCGTGGCCGGCATCATGCGCACGCAGGTCATGTGGTTCAACGACCAGGTGCTCGTCGAGCGGTACGGCGGCAAGGGCACGTACGTGTACATCACGGAGAATGGGAGCGGAGATCCACGCGAGAACTTCGCTGACGGTAACAATGGAAGGAAACTCTTCACGGAGGGCACGGTCTATGACTTTGTCGACCCCAACGGCGTTTCCTGGCATGTGGATGAGGCATTCTTTGGGAACCTAGAAGTGCCAACGCAAGAGCCAGTACCGCAGCCGCGCGTTGACGATCGTTTCTATGTTTGGATCGTCGAGCTTTCCGCCTTCCCCATCCACGACCAGTTCGCAGGCGACCCGCGCAGCTCCAATTATCACGATGTGTACAATTTCCTCGATATCGTGGACACTTGCAAGTTCCACAGGAACGACAAGACGAATGCCGATGGGGAGCTGAATCCAGACAAGACATACGATTTCAATATCACCCACGACAACCCTGACGAACTCGGGCCAGGGTACGGCCATCCATCTGGCACATCACCCCACAAGCACGAGACCTTCATGGCCGACATCTGGATCGGATCGCGCCCAGTCCTGATCCCTGTCGGTGCGGATGGTGTGCAGGGCACGGCGACATGGGAAAGCGACTGGGCCGCGAGCGGCCAGCCCGCCGCTGGTGCGTCTCACACTGGTGCGACCTACTCGAACTCCACGGGCGCCGACAACATCGTGCCGTGATATCTGGCAAGCGGGCCTGTTCTTGGTACGCGAATTCGCGAAGACCGCGAAGTGATTCGACGTAACTGGTCACCTTTCTGGCACGCTCGGGCGGCGCTAGCATAGGTCGCACCGGCAACGCCTCGACGCAAACCGAAAACTCTAGGTCAAGTTCAGC
>JBAZZN010000316.1:0-3668 GCA_041658815.1 Thermoplasmatota archaeon | reverse complement strand
CGAAGTGTTCACCAAGAGCTGGGTAAAGCAGAGCATCTTCGGCAAAAGGCGCTCCGATCACTTGCCGCGAGAGGTCGCGTCAGTGGGACCGATGAGCGTCGAGGAGGAGAGCTGATGAGGGTGATATCGTCAGCCAGGACATCGGGAGGTAGGACCATTGACTCGATCCATGGGGACCGGGTCGGAGCTTGGACGCCAACTGTTGGCTCTCGCGGCATCGGGAGCGGCAGGCGCGACGGCGGTCGCGTTGGGCTTTACGCCCGCGGAAGCGTCCCTCGTTCCGGCTCTTGGGTTCCTGGCGCTGTATAACCGCGTGAAGCCAGAGAGCTCCTGCGAGAACGACACACGTCGCCGTATCTTCGATCAGGTCCGCAACCGACCTGGTCAGTCCATCGCGGAGATCGTCATCATCGTCGGCGTCAGCCACTCCACTGCGAGCTATCACCTCGACCGCCTCCTTGAGTTCAACCTGCTCGCCTCCACGCAGGATGGCAACAAGATGCGGTTCTTCGTGAACGGCGGCCTGTTCACCGAGGAGGAACGCCGCATCCTCTCGGCCCTCTCCAACCCCGAGACGCGCCACGTGCTCGCTACGATCGTCGCTCACCCAGGCTGCTACCGCGCAGAATTGACGGCGCTCCTGCGCGTGTCCAGCCCCACGGTCAACTGGCACCTCGCTCGCCTGCTTGGCGCAGGGATCGTGGAGGAGGAGCACCGTGGCCGCAACCGCTACCTCTTCGGCGATGCGGCGCGCTTGCGCGCCATGTTCCATACGTTGGGAAGCAAGGTCGAGGGCACCGACTACGAGCGAAGCGGTATCGAGGAACTGCTGCTGCTTTGTGGCGGGGCGTGACTTTCGCCTTTCACCACGGAGACACGGAGACCGGAGTGATACTCCTTGACTCGGTCCGCACAGTGAGAGAGACGGAGTTGGTCCCCCGTCTCTCTCTTCTGAGCGGCATTCGTCCGTCTCCGTTCTCCGCGTCTCCGTGGTGAGAGTCGGAGTGCCTTACCGCAACAAAAGAAAGAGCAGCGCCGTGCCCATCCATTGGATCGAGACGGTGGCGATGAGCAGCTCGACCAGGATGCTCGCCATCGTGTTGATGCTCGCCGTGAGCTGCACGGTCTTCTGGTTCCCAAAGACGCGGAAGTCCTCCAACACACCGCCCACGCCACCGCTTTGGACTGGCTCGAGGTCGCTGAGCGCTTGCTCTACCGCGAGGCGGGTGACCTTCGCGATGTCCGCTGGCGGCGCAAGGTGGCCGACGGGGCCATAGCTTCCGGCGACGGCGTTCACGCTGTGGTTGTCCGTCGTCATCACTTGGTAGCCATCCACGATGTCCTTGATCGCCTCGCCCACGAGTCGAGTGACCTCTGGCACGGCGTTGTTGCCGTCCCAAAGGATGTACGCGAACCTTTGGCCGTCCGTCTCGGTCGCGATGACTTGGACGCCCTGCGCGCCGATGAGGTGCGCTCGGCCGAAGCTCGTCTTGTCCTGGGACACGCCAACGCGCAGTGGCGCGAGGCCGCCCGCGGCCGCGCGTGCGGTCGCGTCCTTGCTGGCCACTTGGATGGCGTCCGCGCGCGGCGTGCAGAGCGCGACTTGCCCCGCGCCAGGCAGGAGCGAGTTGTGGCAGTCCACGAAGAAGGCGCGCTTGGCACCGGCGAGCTGCGCGTTGTGCTCGGCCGCGAGGCCCACCCCGTACTCGACATCATCGATGGGCAGCGGCCAGCTCGTGTACGTGAGAAGTGCCGTGTCGCCGAAGACCTGCGACGTGACGCGGATGTCCTCGCCGCTCGTGATGGCGCGCGTGCTGCCGTCATTGTACTCAAGCTCTTGGAGGAGCTTGCTCGCGGTCTTGCCGAAGCGCTCCACGTCGGCCGTGCTGACGGGGTTGTAGTCGTGCGTCGCGGCCCCGTGCGGCACCATCACGAGGTCGCAGTCGGGGATGGCTTCTGCGACCTTGCCGGGAAGATCCGAGCCGCCCAAGCGCCCGATGGGGCCAGGATGCAACGCGGGCACGATGATAGCAGCCTTCAGTGAGCCGTCCGACTTGCGTCGGAAGCCCACGACTCCGAACTTGGCGCGTATGGGCTCCGCGAAGCGGTTCAGGATCGCCTCGCCATCCATGCGGCCGCTGGTGAGGTGGTCGAGGTAGTAGCGGAACAATTCCGACCCCGAGACCTTGAAGCCCTTCTTGAGGGGCGTGTCGAACACGTGCAGGAAGAACACGAGGGGCCCAAGGAAGATGACGGCCAGCGCGATGGCGATCCACAACTCGCGAATGCCCAATGGTCCGCCGCCAAGGAGGGGAAGAGCGATGCCGATGAATGGCAACGCCGCGAACACTTGGAGGAACGCCACGGGGAGCGAGCGCATGTGCCGGTTGTCGCTCGTGGCCCACAGTGTGGCGTGCCGCGTGCTCGTCGCCATCATGTACCCAAGCAGGACCAAGTGGGCTCGGGGGATGTCGAAGAAGACGCGGAATGGCACGCTTAGCACGAGCACGGCGCCAACGAGCGTCGCGCTGACCGCGGCAAGGAAGGCGGCGCGCTTGTAGTACAAGGTGCCACCAAGTGCATTCGCGATGGGCGCCGAGAGGGGGCCAGCGATGAGGGCGGGGACGCCAAGGAGGAGAAAGCCGACGAGGGCGCCAGTCGGCGTGGGGCGAAGGAAGAGGCCGAAGAACGCGGATGCCAAGACGACGTACGCATACGTGAGGAACGTGGGGGGCGCATTGAAGACTATGCGCGAGACCTGCGCGGACTTCTCCAGGCTCCCCTGGATGCTGTCCTCCTCATTGGACACGACGAAGCATCCAGACTTCGCCGTATAAGGCTGAATGCCAGCCACGAAATCAGTGAGAAGGGCGGCTCAGCGCCGCGGAACCGTCGTTCACGCCAGGAAGCCAAGACACGAAGACGCCAACCCTCCGGAGAAGTGAAGCCAGGGAGCCTTCCCTATCTTGGTGGCGGGACGAGCCGTCGGATCCCAGGACCGAGTGGCACCGCATGGAAGTTGACCAGAAGGGCAAGTGGCCGACCGGTGAATCGCAGATACGTAAGCGTTTGAACGAAGTGAGGTGGTACAAGCTTCTCCACTGCTTTTGCCTCGAGGACGAGGCAGTCATCAATAAGGAAGTCGGGAACTGCAACGCCAATCCGAACTCCGTCATAGTGAACGGGGACACTGGCCTCGCGCACGAACGGGATGTGTCTCTTCGTCAGTTCCATGCCCAATGCGGTCTTGTATAGGTCCTCGTCGAGTCCCGCACCTAGCTGTTTCCGGACTTGGAAGACGGCGTCGACGACAGCCGTTGCCACGTTGCCCACTCTATCTGGGATCTCGGCGGGAATCCACGTCCTATGCACGGCTTATCGACTCGCACGAACCTCTTCATTCTGAGTCGGGGGGAATCGAATGTTCTCGATTTGGCGTCTTGGCTTCTTGAAGTCTTGGCGTTGTCGCGCAGACGCCCAGCCGCGCAGCGCTTACTCAGGGCAACGCATCATGCGCAGTCCCAATGAGCGCGTACACGCCCATCCTGTACGGTTGAACAGGCGCAGGCAACGCCTGCCCCTGCACCAGGATAGTGGGAAGCGGCGGAGGCGCCAATAGGTGAGGCATCGTCTGCACGATGCCCACCACACCCGCACCATCCAGCGCA
>JBAZZN010000315.1:0-3671 GCA_041658815.1 Thermoplasmatota archaeon | reverse complement strand
CTCAAGCCCACCGTGACGGACGACTACAAGCTCTCCTTCAACGCCGTGGACGAGGCCAGCGTCAAACGCATCCTCGTGGACGAGCACGACTTTGGCGAGGACCGCGTGAGGGCCACGTTCCCACGGTACGCGAAGCTGCAGGAAGCGCTGAAGCAACGATCGTTGGACATGTTCTTCTAGCGTTTCCGTGCCGCTCGTCGCCCTCTTCGCCACGAGACTATCGTTCGCCGCCAAGCCGCCGCAGCAGCGCATCGGGTGACGGCGCGTCGCGCGCGGCCTTGTCCTCCTCCTTTGCCTGGGCGAAGAGCTTCGCTATCTCGGCGCGGTTGTGCAGGTCAGTGCCTTCGGCGAGCACGAGGTTCTGGTCTGCTTCCTTTCGGAGCAGGATCTTGACGATCCGCTCGTCGATGGTGCTTGGCGTCACGAAGAACTCGACGAAGACCGTGCGGTCCTGCCCGATGCGGTGCACGCGATCCATGGCCTGCGCGTGCGTGGCGGGCGTCCAGCCAAAGTGCACGAACAGCACGTACCGCGCGGCAGTGAAGTTGAGGCCGATGCCGCCGGCCTCCATCTGGGCGAGGAGGACCTTGGGGCCACCTTCCTTCCCGAGCGCGTCCGCTATCTCCTTGCGCCGCTTGGGGGGCGTGCTGCCGTTGAGCGTCGCGGCGACTTGTGTGCCCAGCGCTTCCTGCAGCTTCTCCAAAGGCTCAAGGTAGTGGCTGTACACGACGACGGCCTCGTCCGCCGCGACGAGTTCCTGCACGCGCTCAAGGACGGCGGGCACGCGCGCCACAGCGAGGTGATGCCGGAGCGCGTGCAGCGCGGCGAAGACCGCGACGTCGCTCTTGCCTTCCCGCAGCGCGTCGAGCGCTTTTGTTTCGAGCCCCGCGTACGCGCGCGCGGCGGCCGCGTCCAGCTCGTGCCGGGAGACGCCGATGACGCGCGCGGGCAACTCTGTGAGCACGTCCGCCTTGCGGCGGCGCAGCAGCACGTCGCGCGTCGCGCGATGCAAGTACTCGGCCGCGATGGCACGGACGGCCGCGTACTTGTTGAAGAGCACGGGGTCCACGATCCAGTCCTTCCGGAAGTCCGTGCGGCTCGTGAACCGCTTTGGATCCACTTGCTCGAGCAACTCGTAGTAGTCCTCGAGCCCGTTCACGAGCGGCGTGCCCGTGAGGAGGATGCGGTGCTTCTGCGGGAGAGCCTTCACGAGCTTGCTGCGCTGCGTGCCCGGGTTACGGATGTAGTGCGCCTCGTCCAGGATGAGGACGTCGCGGCCCCTGACCTGCGCGTCCGATGGGTCCAGCGTGCGGAGCGCGTCGTACGTCGTGACGAGGAAGCGCGAGTCGCGGTTGCCAAAGAACCGGCGCTCATGATAGACGAGGGGAAGCTCGTCCGTGAAGCGGTCGATCTCGTCGGCCCAGTTGTAGAGCACGTTCGCGGGGCCCACGACGAGCGCGCGCTTGTTCGCGGCGCAGCACGCGGCGATGGTCATGACGGTCTTGCCCAGGCCCATCTCGTCCGCGAGCACGCCGTCAAGGCCGCGGCCCACGAGGAACTTGACGCCGTCCATCTGGTAGGGGCGAAGCACGCCGCGGAAGCCAGGGAGGTCCTTGACGTCCGCGGTGGGGCGCTCCGTTCGCTCTGCGGCTTCGGCTCGCCCCTTCAGCTGCTCCAGCTCGGCCTTCGCTTTCCACGCGTCGCTCGCTTCGACGCCGCGAAGCGCGATGCTGAGCTCGCGCGCTTGTTCGCGCTCCACGTTCTTGGCCACTTCGACGGCCTTGGCGCGTAGCGAGTCGAGCGCATCGTCCATCGCTTTGATGTCACGCTTGGACTCGACCGCGAAGCCAGGCTCGTCCTTCGCCCAGAGCGCAAGCTCCGTTCGTGCGGCCTTCAGTGCGGATGTTCCTTGCTCCGCGTCCTCGCGCGCGAGCTTGAAGAGCGCGTCCAGGTCCACGGGGCGCGCCTCGCGGTACGCCTTGCCCGCCCTACCGCCAAGCGCGAGGGGCGCTTCGCCTGGCTCGGGCTCCAGTGTGGAGCGCATCATGCCGGCGGCCTTCTGGAGCTTCACGAGGCCCGTCTCGCTCACGTAGCGCGCCCACGACAAGGCGCGCGGGTCGCGGTCCACTTCGAGGGGCGCGCCGAAGCGTTGCAGCATCTGCCAGACGCGCGACTCGTTCGCGACGTCCTCCACGATGCGCACGTAGAAGCGGTCGCCGACGCGCTTGTAGCGGAGCTTCACTTGCTTCGAGCGACGGGCGCCTTGGGAATAAAGATTCTCGCGGGCGCCCACAGAGGCCGCGCTCGGAGCACCTTCTGCACGCGCGGGGGTTCACACGGGTTGTTGTACGATCATTGACCAAGCGACCCGATGTAACGGTTGTTACATGATGTTGGCGTCACACGCTGCGCATGCGAAGCGGCTCCTTCTGGCCATCATCCCGGATCGCCACGAACACGCCAGTCACTCGGAGGACTTCGCGTTCATCGTAGTCCGCCGGATGCGTCGCGGTCACGCGCAGATCGATGCTCAAGCTCGTGTGGCCGACGCGTGAGATGCGCCCGTAGAAACTGACCATGTCGCCGGGCACGACACGCGAGTGGAAATCGATCTCAGTGAACGCTTTCGTCACCATGAAACGGTTCTCCACCTGGCGGCCAGCGTAGATCGCGCCGGCCTCGTCCACCCACGCCATCATGTTGCCGCCCCAAAGAACGCCCGCGTGCCCCGTGTCCTTGATCAGGCACAACCGGCGCGTGATGAGTTCGTGGTCCACGAGGGAGCGAGGCGCCTTGTCCACGAAAAGGTGTCCGATTCTCCACGAGCGTTCTTCCAGTGGAAGAGCTGCTATCGCGTCGGAGACTTCCGATGGTGTGATTTCGCCTGTTGACTTTGGACATGTTCGATACTATTGAACATGTGTTTTTCTGCCTGGGGAATCGTGAATCGATATAAAACGACAACGCTAAGCACTACTGACGCACGTGCGGGACCACAGAGGGATGCCCCCAATGGCGTTCACCAAAGACGGATACACGCTCTACAGCCGCATGGTCACCCTAAAGGGCGGCCGCCAACAGACGATCTACTTCTTCGCGAAGGGCAAGCCCAAGTCGGGCAATCCGACGGAACTGCCCAACGGGTACGAAGTCGCGACCACGACCCGCACGGGCCTCCCCATCCTGCGCCGCAAGGGCGGCAGCAAGTGGCGTGAGCAGCGCGCCGAAGCCAAGAAGCGCGCCGCAGAACGCAAGGCGAAGCGCGAAGCAAAGCGCAAGGCCCTCATGGAGGACCGCAAGGCCCGCGCGAAGGCCCGCCGCGAAGCCGCGAAGGCCCGCAAGGCCGCCAAGAAGGCCAAGAAGGCCGTGCGCAAGCCCGCCAAGAAGACGGCACGCAAGGTCGTCGCCAAGAAGGCCAAGGGCAGCAAGAAGGTCGCTAAGAAGGCCAAGGGCGGCAAGAAGGCCAAGAAGGTCGCCAAGAAGGCCAAGGGCGGCAAGAAGGCCAAGAAGGCCGGCCGCAAGGGCAAGTGAGCCAACAAGTCGCCGGGGAAGCCCATGGTGGGCGTTACCCCGGCGGCATCTCTTCTCTGTTCACGCCTCAGGTCATCTGTGCCCCAGCAATCTTTCTATATCGACGCGTTCACCCACACGTATGCATCTAGCGCTGGGCA
>JBAZZN010000314.1:0-3679 GCA_041658815.1 Thermoplasmatota archaeon | reverse complement strand
CCCCGTCGCGGCTATGGTCGCGCGTACAAGACCGGCTTCGAGCACGCATCGGGCGAGATCATCGCGACGGGGGACGCGGATACCACGTACCCCTTCGACAAGCTCCCAGAGTACTTGCGGCTCTTCGAGCGTGAGCAGCTCGATTTCCTGACGGGGAATCGTTTTGGCGCGCTGCAACCTGGCGCGATGAGCGCCAAGCACAAGCTGGGCAACTGGGTGCTCTCGACCACGGGCCGTTTGCTCTTCATGGTCAGCGTGAAGGACTCACAAAGTGGCATGTGGATCTTCAAGCGAAGCATCCTGCCGCGGCTCAAGATCACCAGCGACGGCATGCCCATGAGCGAGGAGATCAAGATCGAGGCCTTCACCAAGGCAGACCTCAAGTGCCGCGAAGTCCCCATCGAGTACCGCGTGCGCGTTGGCGACGTGAAGCTGTCGAGCTGGAAGGACGGCTACCGTAACATGAGGTTCTTCTTCCAGAAGCGGTTTGGTATTGCGGAACCGGAGTCGTGAGCCACTGCCCCGCGCATGCTCACGCCGTACGATTGACCGATATCAACTTGGGAACGTGCGCTTCCGGTCCCGCTCGATAGGAACGAGGCGTGATCGTTGTCAGTTCGCACTTCCGAAGGTTCATATCACTCGCGTACGTGATGAGGGCTCAAGGACGGCGACGCTCGGGATCCGAGACTGGTTTGCCAAGCGACGCAGGTCCCACCCCTCCAGGGTCCCCATCTTCAGAAGCCCTCCCCGGCTCGCTGAGGCATCCTGTCCATTCCGCAACCCTGGGGGTCACATTCCTTTTACTGCTTGGCGTCGCCAAGCGCTTGTCGGATCTCTTCGTGTTCCTCGCGGGTGATCTCGCCTCGCGCAAGGCGCGCATCGAGGATCTCGCGCGGAGTCTGAGGCTCATGGGTTGAGACGCGGGGGAAGGCGCCCACGGCGGCGAGCACGAGCAGGACGAGCAGGATGGCAGGCACGATCATGAACATCGGGCCGAAGCTCATCATGCCGGAGTGGCCGTCCCACGGCGTGAGCGTCCACGCGAAGGCGCCCATGAGGAGGAAGGCGGCGACGAGGCTGCCGACGATCCAGAGGACGGGGTTCTTGTTCCATACGTTCGGTGTCATTGTCTTCTCACGCTTCTTGAGGATTCATCCTCACTTTGCGTTGGGATGGAAGGGCTCTTGGGCGTATGCTGCAAGGAGCCGGAATCTGTTGCAAGCGGGCGCTTCCACGCGTCAGCAAGGAGGAGCCGGTTCGTCATTCCGTAGCGCTCTCGCTTGACGAGCCCCTTGTACTCGAGCCGGTCGAGGATGCGCGTGATCTTGGCGGGCGTGAAGACCCGTGTCCGCACGAGGTCCTTCTGGAGGAGGGACCCGCCAGCTTGCCGCAAGCGCTCGATGACCTCCCGCTCGTCCTCCGTCAGGACGCGCAGCACGACGTCTGGAAGGGGCTGCGTTGGGGTTGGGGGCGCGGGTGTGTTCGTCGCCGTTGGTGGCTTCCCGCCCGCCACGCGTGTAAGGTAGAGGTAGCTCCACGTCACGCCCATGATGGTCGCGGCCAGGAGAAGGAACGCGCCCCAGAGGAGGAAGAACGTGTCCGTGGTGCTCGCATCATCGAGCAGGACAGGAAGGACGAGCGTGAGGAGCGCGAGGAGGGTCGCGCTCGCGAGGCTGATCTTGACGAGGTTTCGCGCGCGGGTCAGGAGGCCTGGGTCCAAAGCGGTCCTCGCGGGCTCAGGATGAGTGGGGCGGCTTTCAACGTTTTCGAGCCCACGCGGACTCACTCCGCGACCACGATCACGCCGACCATGCCACCGTACGAGCCGTCCGCTTGTCTCGCGCTGTGCGGCTCACAGTGGTAGGCGTACGTGCCCGCCTGCGTGAACGCATGGGTCCACGCTTGGCCCGGTGGAACGAGGCCGCTGTCGAAGCTGCCATCGTCGAACGTGACCGTGTGTCCAAACGAGTCGGCGTTGACCCACTCGACGCTTTCTCCCAGCCTGATCGACCTGAGGCCACGGGCCTCAAGCCTATGCTGGGGTGGAAGAGCACTTCGACCTAAGGCGGCACTCGTTCCAAATGGATTGCAGGAAACCGAAAACACTACTTCGCGGCTCGGCTCTCGCGTTCCATCGCAGCGACTCTCTGCTTGAGCGCTTCGAGCTCGTTGTGGTTGTCGTGCTGCTGGAGCACTGCGCCGTGCTCGGGGCACTGGAAGTCCGACTCGGTCGCGCGCTCGAAATCGAAGCGCTCGGCGCCTTGGGGACAAATGAAGAACTCGTGGTTCTGCTCGTACTCGAGCGCGCGGTGCAGGTCAATGAGGTCCTTGCGTGCTCTCTCCGCGATCGTCGCGGAGGCGTGGCCAGGATTGATCTGCCAGTAGAAGGTGAGCCAACCGGTCTCCTTGTCCTTCTCCTTGTGATACTCCGCGATGCGGGCCTCGTACAGATCATAGAGGACCTTGCGGATGTGGGAGGGCTTCTCGCCCAATTCTTCGGCAAGCTCGCTGTCGGTCGCCTCTTTTCTGGTGAGGAGGGCGTTCGCGATGCGGGCGCCCTGCGGGCCCACGAGCTGCTCGATGTATTGCCGAACACGCTCGTCAGGAGTCACCATTCGACTGCGTCACCAAGCCATCGTTGGGTGGGAGTTGGCGATAAACTCTCGGTCAGCGGACATTGAGGCATGGTGCGAAGTCCACCAACAGGCCTCGATGGTTGCGTGGACGCTCGAAGGATGCCAAGATGGGGGTCTGTGGGTCACTCCCCAGAGCCGTCTTCCTGGGGCCGCACGACCTTGCCCTTAGCGCTGGGTTGGACCTCGATTTGGCCGCTGAACACTTTGTCGAACGCGGCGTCACCCCTGAGCGCATACAGGAAGAGCGCGAGCGCTGCGACCTCGGAGTGGGGCTGGTTACCGACCGCCACGTTGAAGTCGCTCAACTCGTACACTTCGCGCGGCACCTTCTCGGCGCCAACGATGACGAGCAGGTCCCGCGACCGGTCGATGTGCGGCACGACCTGCTGCATAGGAAGCCCATACATCGTGAGGTGGACCTTCGTCACGCTCGCGTCCTTGAGAAAGGGCCGAAAGGGCACTCCGGACTCGACATCGAAGGGGCCGCCGAAGCGCTTGACCACGTCGCGCACCCCCTCGACCACGCGGTCATCGCGCTCCACCACGACGACCTTGTCACAGCCGAGTGCCCGTGCGGTGAGGCACACGTGCGTCGTGATACGCTTGTCTCGTTCGGGACGGTGCCCAAGTCGGAGCACGGTGATCCGCAGATCACCCACCTCCGACTTGAGTGTGGGAACGCCGCTTAGGGGTTCCCCCGACGTCTTGGGTCATAAGCCTCCCAAAGTCGCGCCGCTCAAAATCGTTTGTACCGTGAACGTCAGCGGCGGAGTATCACAGCCAGCGGCGTACCAGGCGCTTGTAAGCCAAGTATTCTTCGCCGAACTTGCGCTCAAGATATCGTTCTTCGCGGACGACGACGAACGCGTGGATGAGCGCGAGCCCGATTGGGACCGCCGCGAGTGCCCAGAGCGAGTCGGCGAGGAACGCGACGCCCGCCGTGATCAGCGCGAACCCGACGTAGATCGGGTTGCGCGTGCGTGCGTACACACCGTGGCTCACGATCTTCGTGCTTGGGCGGTCGGGCCGGAAGTCCGTGC
>JBAZZN010000313.1:0-3683 GCA_041658815.1 Thermoplasmatota archaeon | reverse complement strand
CCCGAGCCACACCCGAAACGGAGTACGTGGAGCTTTCCTGATGTGGACGGTGCTCCTGCACCCACGCGTCCGCACCTTCCTTGACAAGCAGGACGCGGCGCTTCGCGCGCGGCTCGAGGACGGGCTGCGGAAGCTCCGTGACGACCCTCTTCGTTTCGTCGAGACCCTGCAAGGTAAAGACGCGCTGAAGTTCCGCATCGGCGACTACCGCGCGCTCCTCGATATCGATCGTGAGCGAAGGATCGTGAAGGTCCAAGTCCTCGATCACCGCAGCCGCATCTACAAGCGCTGAAGCAACGGCCCGCGCGCGCGCGGCCGAGACTACGCACTTCCCAACATCAATCAGCGGAAAACGGGTTCAGGATGGCTCCCGAACCCGTTTCTTGCGAGGCGATCCCGACGCGTCGCTGCTGCGACCGGCCCTACGGGCCTCGCGTCCTCTTGTGTCGAAAGCCGATCTCAATGAACAAGTGTGAGGAGATCGGCTTTCGACACGATCCGGTCGAATCGCCTGCGGGCGACCGGCTCGCTGCGCTCGCCTTTCGCCCTATCGTGAGCAAGCCGGATCAATGCACGAGAGTCAGAAGATCCGCCTTGCTCACGATCCCCACCAACTTGCCGCGTTCGACCACGAGCACGGCGGGCTGGTCCTCCAGCAGACGATACGCTTGCTCCACGCTCGTGTCGGGCCCCGCCATCGGGAAGGGCGACGCCATGATGTTGCCCACGGGCATGCGCGCGAGCGCGTCAGCGCTCTGGGCCTCACTGAGCGCGTGCACGACGGTGCGGTCCGAGATGCTGCCGACGGGCGCGCCCTTCGAGAGCACCGGCATCTGGCTGATGCCCTTCTCGCGCATCACCCGGATGGCGACGCTCACGGTGTCGCTCACACGGACGCTCGTGACGGGCGTCGTCATCACTTCGCGCAGGAGAACGCTCTTGCGCTCGGCGCGGTTCATGGCGTCGAGCACCGCGCGCAGGGTGGATGCGCGTGGGTCCACCGCGCCGCTCTCCATGCGCGCGATGAGTGGTTGGGAGACGCCCGCGCTCTTCGCGACCTCCGCTTGGGTCATGCCGAGGCGGCGGCGGAGCGCGCGGACCTCGGAGGGAAGCGGCACGTGCAGGGGCACATGCTGCATACTACGAGCTGCTCTGATGAGCGTTGTGCATTGTCACCCGGCCAATTCGCGGAACTTCGCGAGGAGATCCTGGGCGTCCATCGGGTATGGTGCGGTGAGGCGCGGTTGGAGCTTCACGAGGACGAACTCACGCATGTTGTCATACTGGCTGAGCGTCTTGGGAGCGCATCCGAGCGTCTTCGCGATGGGCGTGAGGTCCTTGGGCGAGAGTTCGCGGATGAGGATCTCGCAGATCTCCGCTTCCGTGAACATCGGCGCAAAGCCCAATTCCTTTGCAAGGAGGCTCGCGGCGGCGTGGAGGTCCTCGGGTTTTGGCTGGGGCCCGTCTGCGCGAATGAACCTCTTCGACCAGGTGACGAACGTCTTGGACCCAGCGGCACTGTACCAGTCGAGATAGCACGCCGCGCGGCGGGCGACGTCGCGTGCTCGTCCTCCGTGCCCCTGATGACGCACGTACGTTTCGAGCTTCGCGAAGATATCGCGCGTGGGTGCGAGCGACAAGCACTGCGCGAGATCGTAGGCGTCTTTGGGGCGCTCGCCGCCGCGTCCGAGTCTCTGCACTTCCCAGAGCTTCGTGGCGAGAAGGTACGGCGCGGAGATGAGGCGCGCCTCGACCTTGCCTGGGGGGCGCGTTCGCGTGATCGGGAAGTGCTCGAAGGGGTGCGGCGTGATGTCAGCCGCATCGAAGTCATCCTGCGGGTACGAGTGGATGACGAAGAGCGTCCCGTCCGGCGTGAGCGCGCACTTGATCGCAGCGGCGTGGACGGGCTCAGCCTTGAGCGACTGCGAGCGCATCCACTCGCGCACCCGCGTCTCAGTGACGGTAGTGATGATCTCCAGGTCGCTCGAGTAGCGCCGGACTTCCATGGGCAAGTATGACTGGAGGCACGTTCCCCCGGTGAGGCCCCATGGGTGGATGAACGTGCGCGATAGCTTCTCCAGAGTGAGGATGAGCGTCGCGGTGTGCGTCTCTTCTCTCGTGAGCGTCTTGGGGAGCGACGCTTCCCAAGCTCGCCATTCCTCAGGCGCCAGCGCGCGACCCCCGCGCGATGAGGGGTTGCGCGGCAACCTCGAGATCGTCGAAGCTCAAGCTGGGCGGGTCCGTGTTGGCGAACTGTGGGAAGACGTGGCGCCCTGCGAGGTCGTTGAGTGCAACGAACACGCCAGCAAGCTCGCGCCATTCGGGTTGTCGCCGGAACCAAGGCCAGTTGAACTTGGTCGAGGTCTGGATGGCGCCCTGGAGAGCGAGTGCGAAGTCGGAGCGCGGCGCGTGCCGGAAGATGTGGACGAGGGCCTCTTCGACGCTCGCGGTCTTGCCGCGCACGCGAGTCGGATAGAGACAGACGACGTGCTCGTCAGCTTCGTAAGATCCTACTCTCACGCGCAACTCGGGATGGTGCGAATGCAGGTACTCCGCGATTCGCGCTGTTTTGCCGGAACGGACGAGGAACTCCTTTGGCCGTGGTCCTGGGTAGCGTCGAGGGAGCACCGTGAAACCGGTGGCCTTCGCGCCCTTCGCCTTCAGCTCCCGGACGATTGGGTCGTCCTTCCTAAGCACTGGAACCGACTCTCCTAATGGGAACAGGCGGACCCGTCCCGCTCCTATGCGCTCCGCTGCTCCATCTTGCGTGAGGCGCGTGAGCATCGCATGTGCGTGGTTTCTAGTGAGCCCACGCGCCTGAAGGTCCCCGACGCTGACCTCGCGATTGGGGCTGGTGACGAATTCGCGGTACACTTCCAGTGTGGAGACCATTCTTAAGCATTCATGTGACTTTGTATGTACTTAAATACTATGTTCATTGGTTGTGGGGCGAATCGCGGCCAGACTGGCGCGAAATCGTTGGCGGGCGTGGCGCAATTGGCACTCGTGGCGTGGTCTGGTCGGGCCGGCTCGCACTCTCGTACGATGCGAAGAGGCCCTACCTGCGCAGGGTTTCTTGGAACTCGGCGTACTCGGCCTTGAGGTGCCACGGCACATCGGCGAACACCTCGCTCACAAGCGTGTCCGTGGGCGATTGGCCTGTGGCTTCGGCGGCGCGGATGGCCTCCGTGATCTCGTCGTTGAGTCCAACGAGGAGCTTCTCCTCGTCGGCTGGCGACCAAAGGCCGCGGTGGGTGAGGTACGCGCGGAATCGCACGAGTGGGTCGCGGCGCTTCCACGCTTCGACCTCTTCGGCGGAACGATAGCGCGTGGGGTCGTCGCTTGACGAGTGCCCCTGCATGCGGTACGTGACGGCCTCGATGAGCGTGGGGCCCAAGCCATCGCGGGCGCGCTGGGCCGCTTCCCTCGTGGCGACGAAGACGCCAAGCACGTCGTTCCCGTCGATGCGTACGCCAGGGAAGCCGTACGCGCGCGCCTTGATGGCGATGCCGTGGCTTGCGGTCTGCTTGCGGAATGGCACGCTGATGGCCCACTGGTTGTTGTTGCAGAAGAACACTACTGGCGTCTTCCATACGCCAGCGAAGTTCATGGCGACGTGGAAATCCCCCTCGCTGGTCGAGCCATCGCCCATGTAACCGATGGCGATGTCACCGCGTCCCTTG
>JBAZZN010000312.1:0-3688 GCA_041658815.1 Thermoplasmatota archaeon | reverse complement strand
TTGCCGGTGGGGTCGCGGTCGAGGCGTCCGCACGTGATGAGGCAGACGCCATGCTGAAGATGCTTGGCGGGTTCGTTGAGGTCGACGTGGTCGAAGCGGAAGAGGGGGAGCCAGCGGTTGCCGTGCTTGTACAAGTGGCGGTAGCGGACGGTGTCGCTGTCGAGGAACTTTCGGGTTCGGTACAGGCGGCCGACGCGTTCGGGTCTCCCGCCTGGGTGTCCTTTGGGATCGAGGCGGACGAGGTCGGGGAAGAACGCGCGCCAGACGAACCGGTGGATAAGGACGAGCGCGAGGGCGAGGATGAGGAGGATGGCGATGCCGATCCAGAGCCACGCTTTCCTCTCGCTGGGGGTCGCGACGAGCGTCCAGTAGACCTGAAGCGTCTCGAGCCGGAACGCCCATTCGCCGAGGATGGTCGCGCCGTTCTTGGCCCACCACCACGTCGCCGTCGTCACCACGGCGCCGAAGATGGTGAGCGCGATGAAGGCGCGGCGACGAGGATCCGTGGCGTCGAGCGCTTGTCGGGTCGGTGTCGGCCGGCGAAGGATCTTCTTGAGGTCAAGCATGCGTCTGCCTCCACTTCGGCCTCCACCTCATGTCGATCGCTCCGGGTGGGCGTGGGTAGAATTCGACGACGCGGCACTCGAGTTTCGGGCAGCCAAGCGTGGCGATGCCATCGTTGTACGCGACGGGCGAGCCGCAGGCTGGGCAGGGTGTGGTGGGCATGATCAGGTTCCTCCGTTGATGATGCGGAAGTAGAGGACGAAGCCGGCGGCGGCGACGAGCGCGATGAACACGAGCCAGTCCCACACTTCGCCAGGCGTGAAGGTGGGGTCGAGGTCGTTCCACGAGCTCGCGCCGTCGCCGAAGCCGCAGAATCCGCATGTGCGGTCGCTCGTGAGCGGGTCTTGCACGAGAGTATTCTCGATGCGGAGGGGGATGTCGTACGTGCCGTTCGTGCCGTGCTCGTTCTCGAGCTGGACGACGAGGCGGACGATGCCCGGCGTGGTCCACGTGTGCTGGAAGTTGTGGCTTCGCGCGTTCGTGGTCGCGTCCCACGTGCCGTCGCCCGTGGCGTCGATGCGGATCGTGCGAACGGTCGGGTCACCTCGGACGACGATCCACCTCGTGAACGGCGCGAGTCCGCGCGTCCCGGGCTCGGGATAGATCGTGCCGGTGGGTGCCTCGTCGTCTTGGACCGTGATGATGCTCTCGCGGTAGCTCGTCACGTTCGCGTCGTTCGTGACTTGCGCGTTGAGCCGGTACGTTCCGGGGCTCGTCCACGTATGGAGCGCGCCGAAGGTCGAGTTGTTCACTTCCGCGTCGGTGGTGCCGTCGCCGTCGTAGTCGACCTTGATGTTCACGACGCGGGGGTCTCCTTCGACGGTGACGAGACGGGTGAGCGGGGTTCCTCCGGTCGTGTCGGTGGGTGAGAGGCGGAGTCCGCTCGCGACGGGCGCGAGGATGTTGATGGTCGTCTCGTTGTGTTGGCCGCGGCCGAACTGGTCGATGAACGCTACGTGGAAGAGGAACGTGCCGACCTTGTCCCACGTGATGCGTTCGTCCCAGACGTTGCCGGTGACGACGCCGTCCCACGCGCCGTCATCGTCGAGATCGATGCGGAGCTCGAGCGTGGCCGAGTCGCCGCGGACGTGCATCCATCGCGAGTAGGGCGCTTCGCCTGTGATGTTCACGGGGTCGATGTAGCCGGAGGCGGGTGCGGTGGTGGGCGCGCCGGTGGCGATCTCGTCGAACTTCCACCACGCGACGGTCGTGGCGCCGCAGACGGTGGTCACGGGGGTCGTCGCGTTGGCGATGGCGTCGAGGTTCGCGTCAGTGGCTGCGAGTCGGCACCAGCTCGTGTCGTCGATCCAGCCTTTGTACGCAAGACTGACGCCGGTCGGGGAGGGGAGGCCGCCGAGGTAGAGCGCGTTGTTCGTTCCTTGGAGCAGGCTCGTGCCGATGACGCGTGTGTCCTGCGCGTTGATGCCGCCGTCGATCCAGAGCGTGAACGTGGCCTGCGTCGCCGCGGCGACGGTGGGGTCGACAACGAAGCAGGCATGTCGCCATTGACCGAAGACGAGCGCGCCAGGCTGGCTCGTGACGGTGAGCGGCGCGGGGTTGCCGCTTGGTCCCCAGAAGACGGTCGCGCTGAGCGTGGTGGCGCTTTGGTTGAAGTAGAAGTTGCCGTCCTGGTGGATGATGGTGGACGTGCGGGTCGAGTCGTCGGTCTTGAGCCACGCGCAGATGACGAGGCGCTGGTTGCTCATCGCCATCGTAGTGCCGCTCGTTGCGCGAGTGAGGTAACTCGTGGTGCCGTTGAACGTCATCGCGTTGTTGCGCTTCGCGGGCGCCGGGTCGCGGTAGGCGTTCACGGGCTCGAGGTCGTTGCCGCCCCCGCCACTGTCGAGCGCGAGGAGCACCATGCCCGAATGCGCGCTCGCGCCGTCCGAGCCCATGATGAGCGCGAAGCACGCGAGGGCAAGGATGCTGAGGATTCTCGGCGCGCGGGCGGACTCAGTCATCGTGCTTGACCTCTGGGGCTGGTTGTGGGGCGGGCGCGAGGATCGTCTCGGTGAGCTCGTCCGGCGTACGCGTGACTTCTTGGCGTAGGAAGCTTCGGTCCTCGGCGGCATTCATGGCGTCGTAGAACGCGAGCGCGTTGTCAACGGCGCGGGCGTAGTACGCTTTCCAGGCTTCGGCGGACTCGACGGGCGTCGCGAGGGGCGCGGGGCTGCTGTGCGCCCATTCCGCGCGTTGCGTCGCGTTGTGGGTATCGGGGACGGCGAAGCCGAAGCCGCGCGTCTGGTTGATCGCGATGGCGCGGACGTGGATCTCGGGCGCGTCGAGACCATTGAGGTCCACGGGGTTGACGGCGACGAGCTGCGTCTTGCCGAAGAGCCACGTGGCGTATGCGATCCAGACGGCTTCGACGCTGCGATGGTGTCCGCGATATCGGCCGACGCGGCTTGGCGGGTCGCGTGGGCTCCCCGTGAGCCACACGCTCTTTGCGGGGCCGCGTGTGGCCTTGCAGCTGGCCACGAGGCCCATGCGGAGCTTCTCGAGGCCGTCCCGTTGCAGTTTCTTGTGGCGCGCGTCCTGGTTCAGGAGCCAGGAGGCAATGAGGAGCACCGCGCCGAGGATGGTGGCGAAGAGAAGCCACCACTTGTTCTCGTCGAGCCACGAGAGGAACCCGCCATCGGGCGTTCCTTGGCCGGGGATGTCGGGGGGCGTGTGCGCGTCGAGGCGATCGAAGCCTTGAGCTCGCGCGTCACCCGCGAAGCTAAGCGCGAGCGCGAGGAGAATGCCGACGAGGGTGGCGACGAGGGCCCACGTGGGGATGCGGCGGTTCACTTGGAGCGACCCCCGGAGGAACCGGCTCGCGCGTTGTCGAAGCCGGCGCGGCGGACGAGGCCGCACGCGCCGCCGTTGACGTGCGCGCGGAGGTTCTTGCCGCAGTCAGGGCAGCAGTGCGTCATTGCCGACCCCTCTGGCGCTGGGCGACTTGACCGGCTGGGTAGCGAGGCGGAAGAATCATCGGCGTCGTCGACGCGTCCCCTCGGGAAATACGATGGATAGCAAGTGTGACATCTCGCGCCGCGCGGGCGCGGGGGCACGCTCGCGAGGCCCGCAACGACCGCCCACCGAGGTGCTTGTACGGGCCCTCATCAACGAAGCCTCCGAGTGG
>JBAZZN010000311.1:0-3691 GCA_041658815.1 Thermoplasmatota archaeon | reverse complement strand
GCTTGCCCAAGTGGACGCACTTCATGCACACGCAGCCGCTCCTCGATTTCCTGACCCGCGAACTGGACTACGATGCGATCGCTGAGTCAAAGATGGAGGTCCGCGTCGCCGCCGTGGACATCGGCACGGGTGACCTACGCGTCTTCACGAACCAGGAGATCACTCCCAAGCGCCTCTTGGCGAGCAGTAGTCTGCCGCTCCTATTCCCCATGGTGGAGGATGCCGGGCGTCACTACTGGGACGGCGGGACCGTCGTGAACACACCGCTTCAGCCCGCCATCGAGGCGGGAGCGGATGACATCACGACCATTCTATTGTCGCCCGTTGGTGCGCGTGACCTGCCGCCGCCAAAGCACATGTGGGACGCCATCGCGCGCTTCCACGACCTCAGGCAGCTGGGGAACCTCAAGGAGGACCTCAAGCACGCCGAGTTCATCAATGGGCTCGTGGCGGCGGGGACAGCCGACCCCGCATGGCACCACATCGACTTCCACATCGTGAGCCCCAAGGAAACGATGGGCCTCATGACGATCCTGAATTTCGATCCGCGCCTCGCGACGCGCCTCATCGCGATGGGTGAGAAGGACGGTCTCGAGTTCATCGAGACGGGGCTTCTTGACCACCGCGTCGAAGTGCAAGCCCGCGTGGAGATCAAAGAAGCCGAAGTGCGCGAGGCACGCACCTGGGACGATCTATTCTGAGGTCGTAGCGAAAGATGAAATGAGGGCGATGGCCTGCCCGCGTTCACGTGAGCGAAGGCGCGCTCGAGTCTCCCGAAGCCCTCAACGAAACGTGGCCCAGCCTCACGCCTGAGGAGCGCGTCGAGGCCTTCAAGCGACTTCCCCGCGCGACCGCGGGCAACTTCTTCCTCAGCCGCACGGCCCGCGGTCAGGCGCTCCTCGTGCACGCGGCGCCGGAGTGGGAGCGGCGCCTCCTCATGCGCATGCTCGCGCCTGATGACGCGGCCGACGTGCTCCAAGAGTTCCCTCCGGAGGAACGCGACGCGTACATGCACTTGCTCGATGACCGCACCCGCCTCGAAGTGCATGCGCTGATGGCGTACGCCGAGGACGAAGCCGGGGGCCTCATGAACCCACGCTTCATCAGGATCCGCCCTGATATCACGTGCGACGAGGCCATATCGTACGTGCGCCGCCAAACGCGCGACCGCGCCGAGATAATCCAGTACCTCTACGTGCTTGATCATGACCAGAAGCTGCTTGGTGTTCTGTCCTTCCGTGACCTGTTCGCCGCAGCGCCGACGCAGAATGTCACAGAGGTCATGCGGAAGGACTCCGAGACGGTGCGGCCCGACACGGACCAGGAAGAGGTCGCACGGCTGATCGCGATGCTCGACGTCGTGGCGCTTCCCGTGGTGGACGAGTCCGGGAAGATGGTGGGCATCGTCACCGTGGACGACATCGTTGACGTCGTCCAAGCCGAAGCCACGGAGGACATCCAGCGGATCGGCGGTTCGGGCGCCCTGGAGAAGCCCTACTTCCAGAACTCGTTCTGGGACATGCTCAGGAAGCGCGCGCCGTGGCTCGCCGTGCTCTTCGTGGGTGAGATGTTCACGGCGAACGCCATGGGGTACTTCGAGGGAGAGATCGCGACCGCGCTCGTCCTCGTTCTCTTCATCCCGCTGATCATCAGCAGCGGCGGCAACGCGGGCTCGCAAGCGACGACCCTCATCATTCGCGCACTCGCCCTTGGCGAAGTGCGTCTGACCGACTGGTGGCGCGTCGTCAGGCGAGAAGCACTGACTGGCACAGCGATGGGGGCGTTCCTTGGCGCACTTGGCTTTCTTCGCGTGCTCCTTTGGCAACTCGCGGGCCTCAGGGACTATGGGCCCCACTACGCCCTCATCGGGATCGCCGTGGGTCTCGCCGTCCTTGGCGTCGTGCTTTGGGGAACGCTGGCTGGGAGTTTCATCCCACTGCTCCTGCGGCGTGTCGGGTTGGATCCAGCGACAGCGAGCGCGCCATTCATCGCCACGCTCGTGGACGTGACCGGCTTGGTCATCTACTTCAGCGTGGCCAAGGTAGTGCTGTCGGGCACGCTGCTCTGAGCGTCCTGCTTGGCTCCCTTCGCCCACGGCGCTTTGTCAGCGAAGAGCCGCGGGCCGGCCTCTTCTATCCCCACGATGCCGATGCGCGCGCGGCTGTCCGCGGGCGTCTCGCACGTCTTGTCACAACCATCCGCGTATACTGTGTACACTCGCCCGTCCGGACCCACGGCGATATCGACGAAGTCAAGCAGGTTCCTGCTGCCGCCCGCGCAAGCGACGCCCTGCGTGCACACGGCGCCGCGCTGCGTTGGGTCCTCCGGGGAGTTCACGATGCTCGTCGTCACCTTCGGCGAGGGGCCATCGGCTCCCTCCACGAAGGCGACGAACATGTGCCAAGCGGCCCAGCCGTCCGCGAGGTCGGGCCCATTACTGGTGTCGCTCGACGCGCGGTACACGATGGCGAGCTTGCCCTGGTCGCCTGCGACGGCGTCAACGTGCACGAACGAGCGCAGGCTCGGTGGCGACACGCTGGCGGGCTTGCTCCACGTCTGACCGTGGTCAGTCGAGTACGCGTACTTGATATCATGCGCCCGATGGTACGCCATATAGAGCGTGTTGTTGCTGTCAACGCCGAAGCCGGGGTCGGGGTCCGTGCAAGCGTCCTTCTCGGTGTCCACTTTCACCATGTTGAACGTGGCGCCGTAATCGTTCGACACGCCGACGGCCATGTACCCGCCGTTGTCGCACATGTACATCGGCACGAACACGCCGCCGAGGCGGTCTGCCGCAAGCATGTCGTTGTCGTAGCGCGCGCCTCACAGTCGCCCGGTCATCGCGAGGAACCGGGGGTGGTCCCCGAGCCCGGCGAACGCGTCGTCGTTCGCGACGTCGTCTGCCAGCGCGGGCAGCACTTCCAGCAGCGGCCCGAGCGCGTCCATGGCTTCTTCGTGCTGTCGCAGCGCGGCGAGGCAAAGGCCGCGGCAGTAGTGCGCGACGTGGAGCGTCGGGTCGAGGAGCGTGGCTTGCGTGAACCACGCGAGGCCCTCGCTGATCGCGCCGCGGTCGATGGCGGCCTTGCCGGCTTGGAGGAGCGTGGGCATGCTCGCGCCAGCGAGGCCAACGCGCGGCTCCTGGGGGGTCGCGTGGCCTTGCGGGGCGTTGCGGCGCGTCATCGTCACCATGGCGCTTCCTTGCAGGCCGCGAGCCGTCATCACGACCGCTCCCAATCCCACGAGGCCCGCCAACGGGAGCGCCCAGTGCCACGCCGCGAGGACGGAGCGGGGCGCAGTGATGCCCACGTTCGCTATCGCGCTCTCGATTGGCGGCGCGTCAAGCGAGACGAACCCAGCGTGCAGCACATACTTGGGGCTGGGCTCTGGCACCGATGCGCTCGCCGGGGTGAGAGGCGGAGTCGCGCTGGGCGCGGACGGCGGCGCATCCTGACCATCAGGGTCGCGGGAATCCCGCACGCATGCATGGTGGCGCCTGGTAACGGACCTCGTGCAATCGTCCATGTTCGACAAGTACTTGCACACTGAGTCTGGGGCGACTGGTTTCCGAGCATCCGCAGTCGGTTAAGCTGGTGAGAGGCCTTTCTTCTGGTACGCGAAGGCGCGAAGAACGCGAAGGCAGGATTCGGTTTCTTCGCGCGCTTCGCGGCTTCGCGTACAAGAAACACGGCGG
>JBAZZN010000310.1:0-3704 GCA_041658815.1 Thermoplasmatota archaeon | reverse complement strand
ATACTGGGGCGACAGGCACCGTCCCCAACCCACCCGGAACCGCGCGCGTGGGCGACAGCACGGCCGTGCGCATCCGCGCGTTCGACCCACCTGCGTACGCGGACCAGACGCTCCTCGAGAACTCGCTCGGCCGTCCACCAAGCTCCGCAACCGACGTTCATCGCGGGTCCACAATCCAACGCGTCGAGCTCTCGGTCCTCGGGCGGGAGCCGTGGTGGGCTGGATGCCCCGTCCCAGAGCTACGCGACGCGCACGAGCCGCGCGCGTGCCGCGTCGCGTACTGGGACCGCGACGTGGATCCAGAATGGCTTCCATCGGCGAATGGTGTGTACCGTTGGAATCCGGCGAGTCGGAGCGACTTCGAGGCGACATTCAACGCAGGCGATGTTCTTCCCGGCGTCCCTGGTGGGCCCATTTTCCCGCCGGGCAATTATACGCTCATCGCGCGGGCCTACGCGGCACGCCCGTACGACTTGCCCGTTATCGCGGGCGAGCGACCCGATCTTGGCGTCGTCCAAGGTCTCGCCTCGGACGCGCTCAATCTCACCGACGACAACTACGGCCTCTATGGGTCCGCCTTCTTCGTGAACGTGCCATTCGTGAGCAAACCGCGTCTCCTTGACGGCGCGATCTACATCGACTCCAACGGGACCGCACCTGCGCTCTACCAGGTGAACGTGACCGAGCCCGTACAATATACGGTCAATATCACTGGAGAGATCGAGGACGGCACCGTGGTGAGAGAGAGCTATCCGAGCAATGGCACGATGCTGTCGCTCCTCTACAATGACTCGGAAGCGTACCGCGCGCAAGGATACGACACGATCCGATTCCAGTGGGATGCGCAGGGTCGGCCCGTCGGGAAGTACGCGGTCTATGTGAACATGACGGGAAAGCTCACAAACACGACGGCGAACATGACAAGCACGACGATCGCCTTGTACGTGGACGACCAGCCGCCTTGGATCGGTGTCGATCCGCGTGGCATGCCTGCAGCGCTCAATGCCACGAATAGTCCGGGCGGCCTCGTCACGCTCATGACCAACCGCGCCCAGCTGTCCGGCCAGAATGCCCAGATCCGTTTCATCGACATCTGGGTCCAGGAAGACATCCTTGACGCCGCGGACACGAGCATTGTCCTTGAAAGCCGCCCCTGGAACCACTCCGCCAGGACGACCGGATTCACTTCGGGGCATCGCGTCGACCGCTCCACGGGGGAGTCGGCGGAGTTCGGGCTATTCTTCTTCCAAGCCGAGCCAGAGCCGGGCCCGCCGCGGCGATACTCCTTTGCTGTCTACCACACTGACCGCGCCGGCAATCGCGTCGTCGCGGATCCAGAGACTGCGGTCCCCTCCGGACCCGACTGCTATGGGGGATTCTGTGCGAGCTTCCTTTACGACATCTCGCCTCCGCGCACGCAGATCGAAAGCGTTGACCCCCCGCCGTCCGTGGGGCGCGTGAGCGACGGGAACGTGACGCTTCTCGTCGATGCGAGCGAAACGCCAGACATCGCGCGTCAGGATACGTACGCGAGTATGCTGACGCCCGTGGAGGTCGCAGCGTTCGAACGCGCGATGCTTGGGCTCCCCGCGGTCCCGGCGCCGAATGTCGTGAAGCCCAACCTCACATTCATCCTCGTCGAGGGTCAACGCGCGCTCGCGCCCGTCGATGGGTTCGCGCTGGCGGGCGCGACCATCGATGCAACTCTGCTGCTATTGGCCGGCACATCCGGCGACGACGTGTTCGCCGAGAACTCGGAGTTGGAACGGCCGCTGCACCTCGTGATCCGCGTCCTTGACGCCAATGCGGACTCGACCGTCGCCGGGCCGTGGGATATCGACGCGACCGGTCTCCTTCCGATCAATATCGGCGGGGTCCACGAGCTCAAGCGACAGGACTCGCCGAACGGGTGGCCCGTCACGGTCCCCGTGACACTCCCGAGCGTCTCCGGCGTTTACACGCTCTCGGTCGTGGGCCGCTCGCCCGCATACGCGAACCACACGAACTTCACCGAATACCGCGAAGGCATCGTCGTCTGGGACTCGCTTGCCGCGCCCGACGCCAATGCCACCATCAAGTGGCAGCCCCCCCGAAGCAAGCTCGCGCACAACAACGCCCTCCTTGTCCTCACGCGCGGCATCGACCACGCAGGCAACTCCGAGGAGAAAGGCACCTACGATGTCCGCCTTGGCATCGACTTGCTACCGCCGAATCTGACGGCGGACATGGAGATCACCGTCATGAGCCACTCTGTGAGCTTCCGCGTCGAGACGGACGAGCCCTCCATCGCGAAGCTTGCGGTGTTGAGCACGAACGGGACCGGCGTCGCGAACGCGACGCTTCCCTTGGCTTCCAACGTACACGCCACGACGCTCGCCGGTCTCTTTCCGGAAACGAACTACACGCTCCGCATCACCCTCGCTGACGAGGTGGGCAATGCTCGCGATCTGACAGCCCTATTCCAGACCGGGCGCGCCATCGACGTCGCCATTGCCGACATTGAACCACTCGTGGCAAATTCGACCAACATCACAGTGAGGATCAACGCTACGAGCGAGACCCGCGTCGAGCACGCGCTCGAACTCTCCACAGACGGGGGACTCACCTTTCCCTACAGTGTCGGCCGCCAACGAGCCATCGAGATCGGCAACACATCGCGCACGTTCAGGATCGACCCCGGTGGCTTCCCCGAATCCTCACGTGCTCAACTGCGGGTAAGTACGAAGCTGCTCGACGCCGCGGACTTGAAAACAGTAACGTACTCTCGTGTATTCACGCTCGATGGGCATCCGCCTATCGTCAACGTGACCGCGAACCGTTCTCTCGACGAACCGACACGCCAACCCCTGATGTTGACCGTACACGCTGCCGACAACGGCACCGGCGTCGCGCTCATAGAGTGGAGCCGCGGATCGGGCGCCTTCATCCCTCTCGAAGGAACGAACCTTACTCTCGAAGGCGCAGCGCCTGAGACCATCTTGGTTCGGGCGACCGATCGAGCGGGCCATGCCTCGGAACCCGCACCGGTACGCCTCCTTTTCGACCGCATCGCCCCCACGCTCACTCTCGACACGACGATCCTGTCGCCTACAAGTGCGAGCGTCATCCCAATCCGCGTGAAGGCACGCGACGCGCACGCTGGCTTGCGCGACGTCGTCGCTCGCGACGAGCAAGGCGTTGCCTTCCGCCTCTCGGGACGTGACCTTGCCAGTGGAGAGGCCGTCGCGCTCTGGATGCTCGATGCCGCCGAAGGTGCTCGACGATTGAGCGTCGTTGCGACCGATCTTGCTGGAAACTTCGAAGAGCGAGCCCTTAACATCGTGATCGACCGGACCCCGCCCAACGGAACTTTCCAACTCGTGGAACGAACGATGAGTGTGCTGCGATTGAAAGTTGTTCTTGACGAGCCAAGTACCATCCTCGCGACAGCCGCGGGCCGCGAAGGAGCACAGATCCTCGCGTCCAGCGATGTTCTCAGCCCTCACACGTTCCTCAACGCCACCGGACTCGTGCCGGGCAGAGAGTACGCCTTCAGCGTTCGCACGCGCGATGCGGCGGGCAACGTCGGCATCATCACGGATACTTTCAGGACGCGACGCGACACGATCCCGCCTACGCCTCCCGCGTCGCTCACCGCGACGAATCTACCGGATGGTTCGATCCTGCTCGAGTGGCCCCCCTCGTACGACGACGGCGAGGTGACG
>JBAZZN010000309.1:0-3726 GCA_041658815.1 Thermoplasmatota archaeon | reverse complement strand
CCGAGGGGGCCGGAAGAGATCTTCGGGTCGAGCACTCCCGCGCCATCAACACAACACGTACAACACGCGCCGGGGGGCCCCCTGCGGAATCACCTGGTTGTTCCGGAGCTCCCCCGGGCCGCCTTATCTTGGGAACGCCCACCGTCCGCTCATGGACTTCGACCTCAAGCATTTTCTAAAACTGGCGGGCGTTGTGTGGCTCGTTTGGGACACGGTCCGCGTCTGTATCTTCGTGCTCGTATGGATGGTCGCGCCTGGAAGCGACTTCGCGATCGCGCTGCTCCAGAGTCTCATCATCAAGAGCATGCTCGGGCCGCTGGCGATCGTCGTCCACGTCGCACCCTATGGCATCGAATGGCTGACGATGCTCGTGACGACCGGCGGCTTGGCCTTCATATATTGGCGGGACAACTACTGACCTCTGGTTGAGGTGGGAAAAGGAGGCCTGGCGCGGCGTCACCTTCGCGCCGGAGGACTGCATTCATTCGCATTCGTTTTCTTCGGTTTTTCTAGGGGGTCTGTCGCACATGTTTGGACGCGTATGCGGCAAGTACCGCAGGCCAGCCCGCGGCTCGACGCTCGTGAGGCGGCGCTTCGAGGCCCTTTGGAAAGCCCCTATCCGAGTTTCGCGCTCGCCGAGACGACCATTACGAAGTCACTCTGGTTGTTCGCATGGGCCTTTCGCCACAGAAGCCCAGAATCGACTCGAGTCGATCGTAAAAAAGAAAGCCGGCGCGGTGTCACGTCCGCGCCGAGCCGAACTGCATCCTTCGCACTCTCATTTTTCTCGTGTTTTCACGGCGTCTTGTCGCACCCATTTCGAGGGGGGTGCGACAACGAATTCTCGCCTGATATCATGTCGTGTTCTGGGAGGGGGGACTCCACGCGCATGAACCGTGGTCCCTGCGGGAATTCATTGTCGTTCGGCCTCACGTCATTCTAGTCGGTTCGGCTTCGGTCCAGCCCAGCGTTTATCGTCCGTGATGCAGCCGCCAGCCCGTTCGATCGTCGGTTCCTCAGGTGCGCGCCGGTGCTTCGCGTGCGGCTTGTGCGGCACGTTCGATCGCCGCGTCGAGCCACGCGGGAAATCCTATGAAGGCCCGGAAGAGCCACGCTTCGGCGCGCACGACGCCTTCCACCTGCTCGGCGCGTCGGCGCAGCGCCTCGACCTCCGCGCTCGTGCGCGCGAAGAGGAGCATGTCGAAGTGCCCCAACTCGGCGGATGCTGGAACGTATGCGTACACGTGCTCGTCGCAGAATGCGGTCCGGAGGGCCGCCATGGGGCGAGGACCTGTGCCTTCATGCAAATAGACGAGAAGATAGGAATGCGAGCTTGCGCCGCATTTCCGCCTCATCGTGGAACGCGAAGTCTGCGCACGCCCCGCGACCCATGAAGTCGCGGAGTTTGCGCCTCAGCATCACACTTGGACGGGGACGATCTCGCGGCCCGCCTCTTTCCAAGCCTTGAACCCGCCGTCGAGGTGTGCGACGCGCGCAAATCCGAGACGCTTGAGCGTCGCGCCCGCAAGGGCCGAGCGGCCACCTGACGCGCAGTAGAGAAGGATGCGGCGCGAGGGATCGAATTCCTTCTTGTGGGTGCGCGTCGCCGGGTCAGCGTAGGATTCGAGCATGCCGCGCGGCGCAGCGAGGGCTCCGGCGATGGTGCCGTGCTGGACTCGCTCGCCGGGCTCGCGCAAGTCGACGAGCAAGACATCAGGCGCCTCTAGGGCGCGGGCCATCTCGGCGGCAGGGAGGTTCTCGATCTGGGTTCGGGCGTCGGCGATGAGGTCCTTCACGGATTCTCTGGAAGTCCATACGATGGACGACGAGAGCGTGATGCGCTGCGGCGCGGCCTGCGCCACGCCTTTCGTCCCATCGCCAAGCCACTCCACTACGCTCAGTAGGTCTTGGCGACATGCACCGGCGTCGTCGTGGCCTTGCCGCACGCGGCGCACGTGCCGCTGAAGCCTTTGCCCTTCATAGCGAGCTTGGCGTGCGACACGTCGTCCACGAAGCTGCCACTGGGGAAAGCGACGTCGAGGGGCACGCCCAGCACGGTCTTCTCGGTGATCCTTTGGATCTCTTGGCCGCATTTGTCGTCGCCGCACCAACCCACGCGGGAGATGCCCTCGGCCGCCTTGGCTTCCTCGGCGGTCTTCACGTCGTGCACGTTGGCTGATAGCGTTTCCCATGCTCGCGCGACAAGGCCATTGGCATAGTCGTCAAGTGCGGTCTGCGCAGCTTGGACGATATCGGCCTGCGGCGTGAAGCTCTTCTGGCCATTGTCGCGGCGCACGAGCACACACTGGCCTTTCTCCATGTCCCTGGGGCCAAGCTCGATCCTGATGGGGACGCCGCGCATCTCCCAATCGTTGAACTTGAAGCCAGCCGTCTCCTGGCGGTCGTCCACGTGCACGCGCAGCCCGCCCGCACGGAGCTTATCTGCGAGGGCTTGCGCGGCGGGCACGACGCCTGCTTCCTTACCCTTGAACAGGATGGGCACGATGACCACCTGGTGGGGTGCCACGGCTGGCGGGAGCATGAGGCCCCGGTCATCGCCGTGTACAGAGATGATAGCGCCAAGGAGGCGCTCGCTCATGCCGTACGTGGTCTGGTGCGCGTGCACGTGAGTGCTGTCCTTGGACTCGTACTTGATGTCGTACGCCTTCGCGAAGTTGTCCTTGTAGTGGTGGAACGTGGCGACCTGGAGCGTCTTGAGCTCGGGCAGCATGGCGTCGGCGGCCACGGAGTAGTGCGCGCCTGGGAACTTGTCCCAGTCGGGGCGCTTGCTCAGGATGTATGGCAAGCACAGCTTCTCGGCGATGCGCGCCCAGATCTCGACGTCCTGGTGGATCTGCAGTTCGGCGTCCTCGTAGTTAGCGTGCGCCGTGTGCGCTTCGAAGAAATGGATCTCGCGCACGCGGATGAACGAGCGCGTCTGCTTCGTTTCGTAGCGGAACACGCTCACGATCTGATAGACCTTGAGCGGGAGGTCCTTGTGCGAGCGGACCCACAGTGCGAACATGGGGTACATCGCTGTCTCGCTCGTGGGGCGGACGACAAGAGGGATGTCGAGGTCGTTCTCGCCGCCCTTCGTGACCCAATAGACCTCACCGCCGAAGCCCTTGATCTGCTCGGCTTCCTTGTTGAACTCGGACTGTGGGATGAACAGGGGGAACTGCACTTCCTGGTGACCCGTCCGCGCCATCTCCTCGTGCGTGAAGCGGTCGATTGCACGCATGACCGAGAGGCCGTACGGGCGCCAGACGTCCATGCCCTTGATGGGGTAGCGCTTGTCGATTAGGTCGGCCTTCTCGACGAGTTCGTTGTACCACTCCGAGAAGTTGTCCTGTTTCTTGCTGCCCATGGCGTGCGCCTGTTTGGCGCAGCGGGCATGAGCGGGATGAAGGTTTGGGGCGTGGCCGCACGGCCCGAGCAACGCTGCGCTCAGGCGTTTGGCGGGAAGAAGGCGCTCGTCTTGAGCGTCTGGACGTCCTTCATGCGCTCGAAATCCTTGTCGAGGGTCCATACGGGTGCCTTGACGACGAGCGCACAGGCGACGTATGGCGCATCGTCCAACGCGTCGGCTGCCTTCGCGAGAGAGGCCGCGCGCTCCGCGGCTGCCGCGAGCAGTTCCATCGGTACTAGGATGAGACGCGACAGCACATCGTCGATCAGGACTCGAACCTCCGAAGCAGGCTTTCTGGAGCGCTTCGCGATCTCTGA
>JBAZZN010000308.1:0-3730 GCA_041658815.1 Thermoplasmatota archaeon | reverse complement strand
AGAACGCGATCGGGTCGGCTCCGCCTAGGAGCGTGAAGTGGATTCCGAGGGCAGCGATGATCGCCGTGGCGAGAAGCGGGCCATGACTGCCCCGCCAGAATTGGATGAACTCCAGGCGGCAATGACGCAAAATCACGATTCTGAAAGCGTGAGGGATGGCTTCCTGTCTCTCTCCCGATTCCTTTCGTCAGACAGGCGGCTACGACCGTAGACGATAGCCGACGCCCTGAGCACCTTGTCCTGGCTTCTCCGCGTCGATCCATCCGCGCGCGACGAGGCATCGCAGGTGCAGGCCGACTGCCTGCGGCGTCATCCCCAGCTGCCGAGCGAGGCTAGATCGGGTATGCACAACGTTCGCATCCAGCGCCTCAACAATGCGGCGCTTCGTGCCATGAAGAACGGCTTCCGCCGATGGTCGGGGATTTGGCCATGCTCGAAGGAACTTGCCGTCACGTTCGAGCGAAACTATTCCAGAGCTCGCGAGCCTCCGCGCGTGATAGAGGAGTGTCTTGGGGTGCATGCCGAGGTCGCGAGCAAGCTCACTGAGAGGTGAACCTGGGCGCCCCCTTAGCGCCCCGAGGAATTGTCGTCGTGCGTCGTGATCCAACTCTCGATCGCGGGCGATCCGATGGTAAAGCGGGATGAGGAGGCCGACCTGACGAAACAGGCTCAAGAGGAGTTTCCAGAGGTCGCACAGGATCCGTCGCAATCCCGTACGACTGGGTTGCGCGAGGGGCTCGCCAGCCATCGTCGGGCTGGGCCGAGGCGGCGGAGCCGAATCCGCCTTTGAAACTGCCAACCCGCGAAACCAATTGACGAACGGGTCCAGAACACCGTAGCCTCGCTGCGCGACGGCGAATGATAGAGAAACTTCGCTCGGAGTGGATGAAGCCAATGGCTCCCGCTCCAAAGGCGTAGGCAGGGCAGCAGGCATGCTCAGGATGACGGCCACGAGCCCGACCCAACTCTTCATTGACACCATAGCGACCCGCCCCGACGATAACCCTTACGCCATGCGGCCATGCGGCCCCGCCGGCCAAGTCTCTCTCTTCAATTGCCTGATGCGCGCGGCAGCGACTCAGCCGACGCGGAAAACCTTGCGCCAACAATTACACTCTCAGGTAGCGCCTGCGGCGGCTTGGGAATACCATGACCAAGAAATTGCTCAACGCACAACGCCTCGTCCTCCTCGCTGCGATCAGCGTCTCGCTCGTCTTCGCCTCGCCGGCGCAGGCGAATGCTCTTGTCCTTCGTGCAGAAGCCACGCCGGAGATCCATTGCGTGGTCGAGGTCAACTCGGACCAGAGTTCGACTCCCGAAATCGCGGGCGTCCCAACCTGCTACCCGACATTCGCTGCAGCAATCTATGCCGCGACGGCTGAGACCGTTCTTCTCGCCGAGGACTTCTCGTCGAAGGAACTCACGGACGAGATCCTCGCCAACGCGCCCGAGGACCACACCGTCATCGGTGTCTCCTACACCGGCTCCGGCTACACCGGAAGCACGCTCACGTGGATCGGCCACGGGAACTGTGGCTGGTTCACTTCCTACTCGGCGAGCAGCATGCCCTCCGGGTGGGACAACGTTGTCTCTAGCGCGATCGAGTACGCCGGATGCGCGACGAACCCGTACTACGAGAACACCGACTTCGGAGGCTCCAACATCGACTGCACATGCAGCATCATGGGCGTGATGGACAACCAAGCCTCCAGCGTCAAGTGGTCGAGCTGAAGCGAAAACGGCATGACGACACTCGTGGGCCGCACAATCGCCATCGCGCTCCTCGTCCTCACTGGGGTTGCATTCGCAGCCCCAGTGAACCTCACTGGCGAAAACCAAACTCTTTCGTGCCCGCAGCTCGTGGAGACCACGGGCGTTGGTCTGTCGTGCATGCGGGAAGACGGTCTCCTGGAAGTGTGGTCTCAGAACGGTGCGTACCTTGGCCTTGTGCACGGCCCCGATACGGTACAGCCGCCGCAACTCGTGTCGGAGATGCCCCCGACCACAAGAATAGAGTGCGTTCCCGACGGCTCGGACTACCGGACTCGCATCATCTACTCCCATCCCCCCGAACAGCCGAGCAGATGGACTTCCATCGCACCCCTCCTGCGCAACCTTACGCTTATCCAAGCGGCTCTTCTCAACGAGGCAGCGCAGGTCGGAAGTGACAACGCCAGCCTTCGAGTGGCATGCGAGCAGGGAGATATCGACGTCGCCGAAGTACACCTCCTTCTTCCCGCCGCTGCCACGAAATTCTCCACTATCGTAACAGAACTGCGCGCCAGAGGCTACGAAAGCCCCCGCGACAAGTATCTCGTATTCTATGATGGACCAGCCCCATGCGATTGCTCCGGAATGGCGAACCTGGAGACCGACGACGCGCCAGGATCCGCAAACCTGAATAACGGGAATGGTCCCAATCCCATGTTCGCCATCATGTTCGAAGATCCAACCAACGCACGCACATGGTTGCACGAATTGCTGCACACAATGGGGGCCGTACAGCGGTCAGCGCCCCACTCAACCGGCGCCGGACATTGCACCGACGGGAGCGACGTGATGTGTAGCTACGACGGCGGCGCGAACGCAATCAACTACACGCTCGACATATGCAAGATCGAGGTAGTGGATTGCAACCAAGATGACTACTTCGCCGCTGCGCCATCCGCGGGATCATACCTGTCCACAAAGTGGAACCTCGCGGCTGCAACGAATCGATTCACAGATGTTCGCCGGCCGTGGATTCAAGACGTCGGCTGCGCCTCAGTCGCGCGGCCGAACGAAAGCATCTCATGCGTTCTTGCCGTCGCCGATGACGCAGAGAACGCTCATGTCACGATTGACTGGGGGGACGGGGTCATCGACGATCTTGCTGCTTTCGACTCGAACGGCGACACCACGCTCCTGCCCGCGTCTCACTCTTATCAGGGCCCTGGGAGTTTCCGAATCGAAGTTACGATGACGAACTCTCTTGGAAGCCAACGCGACGCGAGCGTGACGATTCGCGTGTGGGAGGACCGGAACCCCCCTACCTTGGAAGTCCCCATACCATCTGCGGGCGCTATCTACCGCGGTTGCGAGAAGCTATCCTCTTTCAATGCCTCTTGGAGTGCCCTCGTCGTACGAGGCTGCGTCAGGTTCCATGTTGGTGACGATGATTCCGGGGTGGCGTCAATCCGAATGTATGTCGGGGAAGAGCGGTTCTCCATCGAACCGACTGCTGGGTGGCACGAAATCGGGTTCCAGACTTGGGGCCGGCAAGGATCAAAGTCACTCCGCATCGAAGTCATGGACGAGGCGGGAAATCTTGCCAAAACAGAGCGTCATGTCGTACTCGCATAGTCGACTGGTCGGGCACTCTTAACTGCGATTCAGGATTCGTAGTCAAGCGAATGCGAATCCGTTCCTCTTGGAAGCGGCAAACGCCTCGATCTCAACGAGGCGGGCTATCGCGCGGTCATCGCCCCGTTGGCATTGCCATAAGCTCCGACTCGAAGCAGCGTCACCCTCGATTCCGAGCACCCGAGCACGAGTCGTGCCTCCTCGGCGGCGACGCACGCGCGAGTCGCGCGAAACTTCGTCGGCCTTCTGATCCGCAACATGGTGTGAACGTCGCGAACCGCGCCCAACATATTTCCCGGTGAGGCCAGTCGTTGAGGCTCGGGTCAGACCCATGAGCTTCCTCGAACTCCTCGACAGAATCCACCACGCCAACCTCACCGGCTACGCG
>JBAZZN010000307.1:0-3731 GCA_041658815.1 Thermoplasmatota archaeon | reverse complement strand
CGGTCGAGGTCGTAGGTGAATTTGAGGACCGGCTTCGAGGCTTTGACCATTGCGCGCCGAACGCGCTGGTAGATTTCGCTACTCATCTCGACGCCAGTCTTGGTCGTGTTCCAGGGGAGTTTCGAACTATTTTCCGCCTCCAGAAACGCATACCCTCGGAACTTGGAGAACTGGCTGTGGTAATACGGAACGTTTCCTTCGCCCCAGCCTGTCACGGGGGACTGGTCCGCCTCGAGAATCGCCCGTCCGTTACAATAGACGTACCAGCCCGCATTAGTTGGGTTCTTCTGGCCGTCATCTCGCAGGCCTGCGATGATCTCGACTGAAACTTTGTCCTCACCATCGCCGATGTCGAATTTCTCCTTCATCGGCACGATGAGTTGTGAGAGCAACAGCTCGACTTTCATTTGTTTGAGCTTCTGTCCATTGACCTTGATTTCGAGGCCGCGGTTAACGCTCATGTACTGTTTGGACTGAAGCTCGTCGCGAAGCTTGGTCAGGAAGGCGTTGTCTTGGAATTCCTCGGCGACACCGTCATCCAACTCTGTGACGCGGATAGTCGTGCCCGTCGCGTCGGCGGAGAGCCGCTTATAGCTGGGGGCTTCGTCGAAGTTGAAGCCCCAGACGTCCGTATCGCTCCATTCAGGCACGCGGATGGTGAGTTTGAACTGGTCTTCCTTCGTTCGCGATTCGACTTCGATCAGCTCCCCGATCTTGAAGATCGCGCGTTTCATGCCGACTCCGAATTGGCCGATCGAGCCCTTTGTCGGAAGAACTTCCTTGTCACGTCCAAGGCGGAAGGCCTTCTTCTTGGCGTTTTCGACGCCAATCCCTCCACAATTGTCCTCGATACGAAACTCGTCTTTAGTGGTGACAACGTTGACCCACTTGCCATGGTACTTCTTGTCGGGTCCTCCGTGGCGACGAGCGCCGTCGATGCTGTTGTCGACGAGGTCGATGATAGCGTCGACAAGGCCGATATCTTTTGTTAGCATGTCAATGAAGAATCCCTTTGTGGGCATCGCGTTGATATCGGGAGCCTCGTCGACCGCCACAGGAGCGACCTCGGTTCCTTCGGGTTGTGGGGACGACGTCTTCGGTTTTTTTTTCGCCATCTGAACACCTCAGTGGTTTTTCGCGGCATCAGAGACGTGCCGCGCGACCGTCGCGGCAAGAAGCGGCGGTACGCTGTTGCCTATTTGGCGGAACGCATGCCATTTGGTCTCGTGGAATTTGAACCAGTCGGGGAACGATTGGAGTCGCGCGCCCTCGCGGACGGTGACGACTCGCGGCTGGTCAGGGTGAATGGGGCGCGCCGCCATGAACGACCCCCGATCGGCGCCAGTGCCGGCGCGTAGCGTGTGCGAGACTCTGCCCCAAGCGAGGCGGCGGAATCGGCTGATCGAATCGTAGGCGCCCTCTTCCACCTTGGAGAAGCGCGTGACCGTCTCCTTGGAGTGCACTGTTCTTTGGAAGCCCGTGTGAGGCCGGAACTTGGCCTTTTTTGGCGCCGTGAAAGCGGCCAGCGACTTCACGTAGTCGCTCGCGGGGCCGAGCTTCCCGTCAAATTGGTTGGTCTCGAGAAGCGAATCGTGCTTGTCGACGTCGGGCAGGTCGGAGATCGCCATGCGCGTGGTGACCCGATTTTTCTGTTCTTTCGTCGATCCCGTCGGGTATTCGGGAGCGGTTTCTTCAGGGAGGTGGCCGACGATGAAGACGCGGCGGCGGTCTTGTGGAACGCCATAGTCCGCGGCGTTGAGAACGCGAATCGGGTCCTTCACCGTGTACTTGGCGCGCTTAAGCCGCGTCTTGACGGCTTTCACGATGTCTTCGCCTGGCCCGGAAAGGAGGCCTTGGACGTTCTCGATCACGAAGTAGCGCGGCTTGAGTTCTTCGACGAGGCGCGCGAATTGCAGCGTGAGGTCGTTGCGCGGGTCTTTGGGGTCGCGCTTGCCGACCAGTGAGAAACCTTGGCATGGAGGGCCGCCAAAGAGGACATCCAACTCGCCCTTCTTGATGTCCGCGTTCTCTAACAGTGATTGTCCCGAGACTTTGCGGGCGTCGGCGCAAATGGCGTGATCTCCGGCGAAATTCTCATTGTATGTGTCGACGTGGATTTGCTCGAGCTCAACGGCGAGCTGGGGTGCAATGCCGGCGTGTTTGAAGCCTAGGGACATGCCGCCGACTCCCGAGAAGATCTCGATTCCTTTTAGCGGCACCTATGCCACCCGCGGAGATAGGTTCGTTGACAGGGGCGCGTGCGACCGGGTCTTGGCGGCAAGGAGGATTTCGACGATGCGTTCCACTACCGGCGCGGGCGCGGGCTTGAGTTCGTGCTCCCAGATGCGAAGCACTCTCCAGCCTTCAGCTTCGAGTGCAGCGGTAACGTGAGTGTCTCGTTCTTCGTTGCGGGCGATCTTGGCGCGCCAAAACTCGCGCCGCGTTTTGGGCAGTCGCTTGTCGGTGCAGCCGTGCCAGAAGCAACCGTCGACGAAGACTGCGACGCGCTCACGCGGGAACACAAAATCGGGCGAGCCAGGCAAGTCCCGAGCGCACGTCCGCCAGCCTCGCAGGCCGCGGCCGGCGAGCGCGGCGCGAAGCTTGCGCTCGGTCGTGCCGTTGTTTTTCGACCGCACGCTCGCCATGATGCGCGAGCGGCCCAATGCATCCACATGATCCATTCCGCATCCGCCGACAAACTCGCATTAAACATGATCCGATTTAAGTATGATGAAGCCGAGCGCGCTCCGAAAAGTGCTCCCTCACGCGGGTGCGCCGACCGAGGCCCGCGCTCACAACCGCCCACTGTGCTCGGCCCCGCGGCCCGTCCGCCCCCGTTTCGTTTCAGTCTGTCCACCTGATGTCGCAGGCGAGGTATCCGCCGACGAGCAAGCGCACCCGAACTCCCGCGCCGTCGTCCGTCGCGAGATAGGAGTACCTGTCTTCCTGGACGTCGATCCAATCCTGCATAAGCATCGGACGTATCGCAACTTGTCCGTTGGAGCCACTGATTGCGGCTTGGACAACCATCATGCGTTGCGTCGCTCGCGATCCTATCTCTGGCAAGAGGTGGGGGAAATGGGCACTGTCGAATTCTTCGCGCGCTTCGGGGGCAAGCGTGTGGATGGAGCCGAAGGCCACGTGAGTGGGCTCATCGAGGCATCGCAGGCTGAGTTCGTATGCGGCGTGGCCGCGCGCGAGCTTCAAGAGCACGTTGCGAACCCGATCTAGTTCTGCCGAGTACCACGTTCGGCCCTCCTTTTCGCGCCGCGCTGCGTCCAGCTTCGCGCGCAAGCTCGGCGATCGGCGCAGGATCTTCGCGACGGAAGGGCGCCGAATGCTTTCGGGGTCCGTCGTTCCCGCCACGGTCGCCTCGATAAGACTGGCCAAATACTCCTCATCGCCTGAGAAACCGTTGTTGCAATCGTAGCACGCGTCCACGACCGCCAACTGCTCCGGATATGGCCTATCGAGGAATATCCTGGAGGGAACGTGATCCCTTGTGCCCCCCATGCCGCCGCAGTAAAGGCAACCGAGGAGCAGCCTGTCGTCCGCAAAGTCCTCTTTCTGATCCACGTCAGTCTAATCCTAACGAGCGGCTTTGAAGCCACCTACGCTCTCGGGCCCGGGAGGACCGCGTGCACCTGAAAAATATCGACGCCAGAGCGCCAGGCCCACTCGCCGGGAAGCGCAGTTGGGTCTATTTTGGCATTTTGATATCAAAGAGCTGC
>JBAZZN010000306.1:0-3740 GCA_041658815.1 Thermoplasmatota archaeon | reverse complement strand
GGGTGCCGGAGCGCGCCGGAGACGAGGGCCCGCGCTGTCAGCACGATGAAGGCGATGGACAGGAGGATGACGAGCGCGATCGTGTTCCCCGCGAGGGCCGGGTGGACGGCGTGACCGAACGCGCGCACGAACCCCGTCGCGTCAAGGAGCGCGGCCAGGACTATGCCACTCACGACGCCGCAGAGCGTCGCGATGGCGCCGAACATGGCGGACTCGCGCACGACGACGCCGAGGACGTGCTCGTCGCTGGCACCCAGCGCCTTCAACGCCCCGACACTGGGCGCGCGCTCGGCGAGGTGCCGTGATAGCACGGCGATGCTCCCCATCGCGACGAGCGCGCCGCTGGCGATGGAAAGCGCTATCACTGCGACGCGCACGTTCCCTAGGAGCGCGTCCACGTAGCGTTGGGCGTCCTCGGGCATGCTTGGCGTGCTGCTTGGGTCATTCGCGTGCCCTTCGAAGGCTTCGAGGAGGGCTTCGACGCGGGGGTCGCGCCCGGAGTACGCTTTGACGATGATGGTCGGCCCACTTGGGATGGTCCTGATGGTATGCGTCCCGGCACCCATCGGTTCGACCGTCACATGCTGCTGCGTCGTCTCGCCTGGTTGGAGGAAGGCGGAGATGCTGCCGGCATCCTTGCCATCCACCGTGAGATTCACGAGGGTGGGTCCCGCGATAGCGCCACGATTGTGGAACTCGACCGTGAACGACGAGCTCGCGTTCGCACCGATGACCTCGACTGGGGGAGAAAGGACGTCCACGCCTGCGAAGCTAACGTTCGCGTACTCGGCGGGCGCGACGTAGATGCGCAGGATCGCTTCCACCGACCCATTCTGATAGCCTACCACCGACGTCTTCCCTTCGGCCTTGGGCGTGAGCAGGGCAGTGCCGTTCTCGTCGGTGATGGACCGGTCGCTCCCCAGCGCGATCTCAGCGCCCGCGACGGGCACGCCGCTTGGATCAGACAGCCGCGCCACGAAAGAAGTGCCAATGACGCCCACGTTGGGCGTGTCGAAGAACTTCAGCGCGGGTCGCTTGACTGTGACGTGGAACGTGGGATTGATCGTGATGTTGAACTCGCCTGTCTCGCTAAGGACGAACGAGAGCTGGACGGGGATCGTCGCTCGGGAACCAACGAAGTATGGTCGCTCTGCGATGGTGTTCCCGTTGCTCTTGACCTGCACGAGCTTCGTGCCGCCCATGATCCCCCAGTTCGTGAGCTGCGCCGTCATCGTCACGGGCTCGCCAGGCGCGATGTCCGTCGCGGAGAGCCTCGCGTCGCTGTAAGTGAACGTCGGGGCGACGCTTCCCACGAGGCTAGACAGATTCTCAGGGAGCGTCGTCGAGATCCGGATGATGTGGGCGTCGGTGGGAGAGAGGGGCGTAAGCTCGCGCGCGCCTTCGAGCGTCGTGAGGATCTCGTCACGCGCGGGCCCGGACGCCTCGAAGGACCCGACGATGCGGAATGGGACCACGATACGCGCGAAGCTCGAGGGGACAAGGATGGTGTCCCCAACGCGAAGGCCAAGCTGCGAGAGGCAACCGGCGCCACCGATCGCTTCTCCTGGTGCTGTGGGAAGGCGCCCATCGAGCAAGTGCGCACCTTCGAGCGCGAAGAAGGACGCCGGGTCCACACCACGAACGAAGAGCGACTTGCCATCGAGCGTCGTGATGGCGTAGATCTCGGGACTCACTATCCGAACGTAAGGAAGCGACCTAAGGGGATCCACGAGCGTCGCGGAGACCTGCCCGCGGCCAGGGATCGCGCCGGCTGGCGGACCAATGATGACGACGTCCCCCGAGCCAAAGAACGCCGTGGGCGCCTCGCCGATGCCGATGGTGAACGAGATCGTGGCCGTGAGGATCGTCACGAGCAGCCCAAGCGGGATGATGATGCCACGCGGGACGATCAAACCGCGGCCTCCAACTGCTCACGGATCTCGCGGCGCGACGTCGTCCACGCCGGGACGAGGCCGCCAAGGAGGCCAGCGAGGAGGAACGATATCACGAGCGCGATCGCCGTCACGGGGTCGATGTGGAGCGCGAAGACGGCCGACCCCGTCGCGCGGGAAGCGCCAGCGATGGCGAGCGCGGCCAGAGCACTTCCCACGAGGATGCCTGCGGTCACGATGGCGCCAGCGCGAGCAAGCAGGAGCGCCATCACGTCACCCGACCGCATGCCAAGGGAGCGCCACAGGCCGATCTCGCGACGCTTCTCGCGCACTTCTGATCGGAGAAACTCGTACGAGAAGAGAGCGACGAGGATGGATGAGAAGGCTACGACGAGGAGGAGGTCGCGCGCGACCTCGGAGGCGCTCTGCTGGAAGAACGGCTCGATGCCTGGAGCATAACCCACCTCGTACCCCTGGGCCCGCAACGAATCGGCCGCCTCGGCCGCGAGGCGAGGCACGAGGACGTATGTTACGCCTTGTCCCTCGAATGAGGCGTCAATGGACCGAAGATCCGTGGGAGTGACTATCACCCATTTGGGAGCGATGAGCGGATCGTCCACGCTTGGGCCCTGGGTGAACGCGTGCCCTTTCACCGTGAACGACGCGGCGAGTGGTGGGGCGGCGCGCCCCAGCCGAGCTTCGAGCGGCCCCACGGGGGGCGCTCGGGGACCGTCGAACGCTACGAGCGTGACGTTCACGCCACTATCCGTTTGGACGCTCGACACGAGGACGCGCGTCGCGTTGAGTAGCCCTAGCGTCGAGGCGTCGAACGTGGCGCCCGCTGGCCGCGCAACGATGGCGTCAGCGTGGCCGAACGGCCCCCCGGGTGACACGGTTCCCGCTTCGAGCGCGTAAGGCACCGCGAAGCTGATGACGGAGAACGCGACGCCCAACGCTACCCCAAGGGAAGTGAGGACCGCTTTGCGGTCCGCCCTGACGGCGACGTGCCACGGGAGCCTCCGCATCAGAACGCCCGCGCAAGGGAAAGGACGTTATATAACGGTTCATCTTGCGCGCGTGTGGAGAACGTTCTCGAAGTACGCGGCGTCTCGAAATCGTTTGGGACGACGAGCATCCTGCGCGACGTCCACTTCACCGTGCCGCGTGGCACGATCGCTACGGTCACTGGGCGTTCCGGCAGCGGCAAATCGACGCTATTCAAGCTCCTCGCGGGACTCGATCGGCCCACGCGCGGAGAGATCCTCGTGGAGGGCTCGAACATCGCGACGCTGGACGACGCGCGCATGTCCGACGTGAGGCTGCGCCGCATCGGGCTCGTGTTCCAATCGTTCAACCTGCTTCCCGATCTTACCGTGCTGGAGAACGTGCGCCTCCCGATGGACATCGCGGGCAAGCCACGACGCGAAGCCAAGCGCCGCGCGGAAGAACTCCTTGACCTGGTGCACATCGCTCCGCTTGCAGACAAGCTCCCCAACGTCCTCTCTGGTGGGGAAACACAACGCACGGCCATCGCGCGAGCGCTCGCAAACGACCCCGCAATCCTCCTCGCGGACGAGCCCACCGGATCGCTGGACGCTGCCAACGCCGAGAACGTGCTGCGCGTGTTCGAGGAGATCAACAAGGAACTCGGAACGACGGTGCTCGTCGTGACGCACGACGCGCTAGCGGTCGGACGGTTCGCTCGAAGCATGACGCTCGCGGATGGTGCGGTCGCGTGGAAGCAAGCCTCGTCAAGTGCGCGCCACCACGAGTTGGACCCGGCGCAGAACTGACCGCGAAAGCGCCCAGGCGAGCGCCGCAAGCGTGAGGGCCAGCGAGTACCAGATC
>JBAZZN010000305.1:0-3803 GCA_041658815.1 Thermoplasmatota archaeon | reverse complement strand
GCCGTCGCGCGAGCCCCTGAGCGACCCAGTGAGGCCACTGAGGCAGGTTCCGCGGTTTCCTGGTCCCGCTCACCCAGGTCTTGGAAGAACAACTCCACAGTTTAACAGGGAGGCCAATAGCCTCAAATAGCCCCAGACCGACTCGCCAAACGAGGTTGGGTATGAGGCTTAGGCTCGTCCTGCCGATCGCCATGGTGCTCCTTGTCACGGCACCGTGTGCAGTGGCGTTGCCCGACTTGCTGCCCAACGCTCCCACAACGCCGCCAGTGCAGCCTGGTCCCGAGCCGCAAGGCACACTGGGCCAACTGAAGGACACGGCCGCGACTGCGGCCGGCATCACGCCGCCAGCCACACCCATCTCCCCCATCACCGTGCCAGTGGACGGTGTCGGCTGGGGTGAGGGCATCCTCATCGGAGTCATCACGCTCACGGGCCTCGCGGCCGTCGGATTGGGCGCGTTCTTCTATGGCGGCGCGCGGTTCGTCACGCCCAGCGAAGTGCTTCAGAACCATGTGCGCCAAGACATCTACGCGTACCTCAAGAACGCCGTAGGCGCGAACCTCAAGCAACTCACGGACGACCTTCACCTCACCACCACGAACGCCATCTGGCACCTCCGCAAGCTCGAAGAAGCTGGCCTCATCCACTCGCGCCGCTTCAACGGCTACAAGGTGTTCTACCCCGCCGACGGCGGCATCGAAGCGCGCCGCCTCTCCTTAGGCAAGACCGCGCTCCAGAACGCGAACGCACAAGAAGTGTTCGAGCACGTCGTCGATCACCCCGGCACGCACCAGCGCGAGATCGCGCGGGCGCTCGGAGTGAACCACGGCACCGTCCGCTGGCACCTCAAGAAGCTCATGGGCGCGGAACTCATCACCGAGACGCGCCGCGGCAAGGCCAGCTCCTACGAGCCCACGAGCGTCGGACTCGCGGCGCTGCGCGAGGTCGGACCCCGCGCCGTGGCCGCGCCCGCGCTGGACCTGGGCACGAGCACGGCGGCGTGAGCACGCATGCGTGCGGTGGTCATCGCGGTCATCGCCCTTGCCACGCTGATTCCTGCCGCTTGGGGCACACAAGAGATGCCCATCGTCGCATCCGGAGTCGGAGGCGACGCCATCTGGTTCGCTGTCCGAGTCCCAGTCGGGACGACTCACCTCATCGCAACCACGACCGCCGACACGTATGCGTACGGAAACGAGTTCGCCGATGCGTTCTATTGGTTTGACGAGAACGACTCGTGGAGCGGCTCGATTCTCGGATTCACGACCGGGCTGGAAGCGCGCGCTTGGAGCCGTGGCGATCCGTTCCCCACAAGTGTCACCACGCCCCCGAGCCTGTACACTCCAGGCGGAAGCGGGTTCGAGGTGGGCTGCGCGGAATGCCCCCCGACCCAACACGGATTCACAGTGCTCCACGCCATCGCCGGCGGCAACGGCTCATGGTCATTCACGGTACGCTCGGCTGACGGAAACTCGCCCGCCACCGCGTACGGTGACCGCGTTTGGCCCGTCAAGGCCTCAGACTTCTCAGGTGGGCTGAACGTGGGCGCAAAGGCGATCTCGGAAGGCCTCGCACCGCACGCGACCCACGGCGCAACGTGGAGTAGGACCATGGCGAATCATCCGCTGGGCGTCTTCGCGGTGGGGAACACGGCGCCCCTCTCCGCTGCGAGCGCGAGTGGGCCCGACGGCAGAACCCCGTGTCCATGCCAGTGGAACGAACTCAAGGAAGGCAGTGCGGCACCCGCGGGCGAGTACATGCTTCACCTGGACGACGTCGGCAGCTCTGAACCATTCGCCCTCATCATTGATGCGCGCCTCCCGTGAGCCGCCCCTATTGGCCAAGCCACGCCACCGACGAGCGCGACGCTGGGCTACCGATGATGGACGAACATGGACGTCCGCTCATGTGTATCCTCACATGAGTGCCAGGTGCGGCACAAGTGGGACTCACCTGGATATCCACATGCGCCATCCACCTGCACGCGGGTCGTTGGGGGAACCCCTACGCGGGGTTCCCAAACCCCTTCCCCAATTTCCCCAATCCCCTTCCCCAAGGTCAGTGCGCCCCTCCGCGAACCCGTATATAGTCGGTCTCCGCCAAGTCCAGCTTGATGCGAGCAGCACCGCCCGCCGCGCTAGTCATGCTGGCCACCGTCCTTGGCGCCGGCCTGGCGATCGCGCAAGTGACGCTCCCCACCACTGCGCCCACGCCCGCCCCATCCGCGGTCACGCCCTCCGTGCCGGATGCGGGCTCGCCCCTCACGGATCTCGTTGGCAACCTTGACCTGACGACCGGCCTCGTGCTGGGTCTTGGCCTTGCCCTCGCGCTGGGCGCGGCCACGCTCTTCTTCCTTGGTGGCGCGAAGTTCGTCAATTCCGGCAACGTGCTGGAGAACGACGCGCGGCGCACCATCTTCGAGTACATCCAGCTGCACCCCGGCGTGCACCTCCGAGCTGCCGCCACGCAGCTCAACTTGAGCACGACCAACGTCCTGTGGCACCTACGCAAGCTGGAGGACGCGAACCTCGTGACCTCCAAGAAGTTCGAGGGCTACAAGGTGTTCTACCCAGTCGAGGGCGGAGTCGAGACCAAGAAGATCGCGATCGCGAACTCGGTGCTCAAGAACGACAACGCCATCCAGATCCTGCAGTACGTGAACGCGAACCCCAGCGCGCACCAGCGCGAGATAGCACGCGCGCTGGGCGTCAATCATGGAACGGTCCGCTGGCACCTCCGCAAGCTGGAGGAAGCCATGCTCGTGATGCCTGTGAAGAAGGAGCACACGACGCACTACTACGTGAGCGAGCTTGGTCACCAAGCCATGGCTGGCTTCGCGAGCGCCGTCACGCAGCCCATGACGCCGCCGCCCGCGCCCCCCGCGGCAGTCATGCCAGTGGACAGCGACGATGGGCCGTTCGGGTAGTGAAGACGTTCGGGTGGGCTTCCATTACCGCCCTGGTGGTTCTTCGGAACGCGTCCGTCGCTCGCGCCAAGACTCCAAGACACCAAGCGGGGAAGCATTCAGTCCCCAAGGGCCGTCTTGGGGTCTTGGCGTGAACCGGACTTGACCGAAAGCGCCCACGAGCGGCTGTGCTGGATGACGTGGGCGTGTGCAGCCGACCAGATCACGCTACGCGCGCTACGCCCGCCATGGACGCCACTTGCCCTGACCTGAAGTCCAATCAGCTAGCGTTCGTGGCGCAGTGGTGACCGCAGCGAACGAAGTGAGCGAGGACCAAGACGCGCCCGCAGGTGCGTCGTGACCGCAGCGAACGAAGTGAGCGAGGACCAAGACGCGCCCGCAGGTGCGTCGTGACCGCAGCGCAGCGAGGACCAAGACGCGCCCGAAGGCGCGTCGTGACCGCAGCGAGTTCTGGTCGGCTCGGGCGGCTCGTCACAGGCCAAACCAGGGGGCTTTCAAGCCGTATTCCCTTGGGACGCGCACAGCGCGCGTAATGACACTGGCCCGTTCTTGCCAAACCAGTTGCCATTATGAGCCGGGAAGGCGGATGGGGCGAATCATGCTGGTCCACCGTCGCACGCTCGCACTCGTCGCTCTCACCTTCCTCCTCGTGCAGGTGCTCGCGATGGCGCAGCCTGTTGTTGCGCAAACGTGTGGGCCAACCGGCACGGAGCCATGCCCAGGATCCGGCCCACCGCCACAGGACCAGCAGCAGCAACAGCAGTTGACGTGTCCGCAGGACCAGCACCCTGAGAACGGCGCGTGCGTCCCAAACCAGCAGCAACAACAGCAACAGCAGTTGACGTGTCCCCAGGACCAGCACCCTGAGAACGGCGCG
>JBAZZN010000304.1:0-3845 GCA_041658815.1 Thermoplasmatota archaeon | reverse complement strand
CCATTCGCGAGCGCGAGCCAGAAGGTCAGGGCCATCGCGGTCGTGATGACGAGGGCGGCAGCGCCCGAGAGGAACGTCGCGGCGGCGGCCCGCGTGGCCTCGTCCGCGTCCACGCCGCGGTTCTTGTGGTCCGCGCGGACGACGCTCACTCGCGAGATCGCCACATAGAACGCGGCGAGGAACACGGGGGTGGCGACGAGCGCAAAGTCCATGACACCAGGCGGGTGGGTCGCGGGGAAGTCCGAATCCGTGATGAACTCGTCCCAGGGGATACTGGACCACCAATACGCGCCGATGCCGGTCATTATGAAGCTCGACAGCAAGTAAGCCCGAAGGAAGCGACGCCCCACGAGGAGCGGCAACAGTGAGAGGCTCAACGCCAGCACGAATGATATCCCCTGCGGCCCGCTTAAGCCGGGAACGAAGGGCGAGACGTCGTTGCGCATGCGGAGCGCGAACGTGCTTGTCGAGAGCAGACCGAAACCTGTCGCGAAGAGAAGGACGCAGGAGACGGCGCGCAAGAAGTAGTCGGCCCACGGGCGAGCGAGCCTCGTCAAGCGATCCGCCCCCTCACGAGCACGGTTTCGAGGGGCTCTTGGCCCGCGCGCCACGTCGTCACGCGGACGCCCGCCCCCTTCGCGGCGGCACGAAGCCCCATCGTGCCAGCGTCAGCGACGGTGCGAGCGGCGAGTGCGATATCATCCCCATGGGGAGGTGCCGGCGTGACATCGACGACGAGGCCCGGCGTCACCGTGCGGCTGTGGAGGCGCGCGAGCACGCCCATCCGTCGGACGGCGGCTTCCAAGTCCTTGTCGTTGCCTGAGAGGCGCGTGACGAGCACGATCAGTGGCTTTCCCCGGTGCAAGATCGCTCCGTCGCGGTCCATCGTCTCGATGAGGCTGGGTCCGTCCGCCGCACGCAGTCGCGAGAGCACCTCCCGCGCGCGGCGCACCTGTGCTTCGCCCGTGCCTGGCCGAAGGGGCGCGACTTGGCCTGACCGCGCGAGAGCGATCCCGACCTGGTAGCCGCGTCGGAGATAGATCTCCATGAGCGAGAGCGCGGCGTCGGCAGCGTGCTCACGCACGTCCTCCAGGTTCGTGCCCACGCTCAAGCGCGGGTGGCCATCCACGATGATCCACACGCTCTTCTTGCCTTCCCACTCAGTCTCGTTCACGAGGGGGACCTCGCTCCCTCCTGCCCCCATGCGGCGTGCGGTGGCCTTCCAGTTGATGCGCCGAGGCGGGTCGCCTGGCACATACTCGCGTAGCTCGCGGAACTCGTTGGTGGCGACGCCCAATCGCGCGATGTCCCCCTCCGGGAACGGGCGCTTCGCGCGCGTGCGCAGGTCGCGCGGGATGCGTGCGGCGACGGGGCGCGGCTCGACGATGAGCCGAAGCGGCTCTCCCTGCGGCAGGCTCGGCGTCGTCGCAAAGCCCAGCGGGTGAAGCATCTTCACGCGGAGCGCCGGAAGAACGTATTCGCCGCGCTTGGGCGCGCGCACCCGGAACGTGAAACGCTCAGAGCGTGGCTTCAGCCCAAGCGTCAGAACGTGCAGGTTGTTGCCGTTGACCAGCTCGAATTCCTCTGGGAGCGCCTGATGCAGCTCGATCACGCCGAAACCACGCGGGAGGTCCACGTCCATCACGAACGTGAAGCACCCCCCGCGCTCGATGCGCGACTTGTCCGCCCCTATGCGAGCGCGCGGGCTGGCGCTTAGTGCAGAGAACGCGCTGAGTATCAGGAGGAGGGCGCCTGCGCCAAAGAATGGCCAATTGCCGAAGACAAGCCCACCGAGGGCGAACGCGAGTCCTGCGCCCAAGATGGTGCGGCCAGTCGAGGTCAACATTTGTGGCTCACGCCTTGGCTTGAGCTTCGGCTTGTGAGAAGCGATGCGGCATCGGCGTGTTCGCCATCACTTCCCCAAGGATGTCGCGCACGCTCCGGCCCGACAGACTCGCTTCGAGGTCAAGGATGGTGCGGTGCGCGAGCGCGTCCACGGCGAACGTCTTCACGTCATCGGGCGCCACGAAATCGCGGCCTTGGATGACCGCGAGCGAGCGTGACACGCGCAGGAGCGCCAGCGAGCCTCGCGGAGACGGACCGACCCGCACGTCTGGATGCTCGCGGATGGCGCGCACGATGCGGGCCATGTAGCGCAGTATCTCTTTGTCCACGAAGATCCCGTTCTCCGCGAGCTGCTGCATCGCGACGAACTCCTCGCGCGTGACGACTGGCATGATGTCATTGGTCGGATCGTCCTTGCGCCAGGCGACGCGGCGCTCCAGGATCTCCGTTTCGCGGTCTAAGTCGGCCGGGTACCCCGTGCTCATTCGAAGGAGGAAGCGGTCGAGCTGCGCTTCCGGAAGCGGGTACGTGCCTTCCTGCTCGATGGGGTTCTGGGTGGCGAGCACGAAGAACGGCGTGGGCAAGCGCTTCGTGTCGCCTTCGATCGTGCACTGGCGTTCCTCCATCGCTTCGAGGAGCGCGCTTTGCGTCTTGGGCGGCGAGCGGTTGATCTCGTCGGCGAGCAGGATGCTCGTGAAGATCGGCCCTTGGTGAAGCTCGAAGGTGCGGGTGCTCGAATTCCACACCTTCGTGCCCAGGATGTCCGCTGGCAAGATATCAGGCGTGAACTGGACACGGCGCGAGTCGCAGCCGATGGCTCGTGCGAACGATTTCACGAGGAGTGTCTTTCCCAGCCCTGGGTTGTCCTCGAAGAGGACGTGGCCATTCGCGAGGGCCGCGGCGAGCAGCTTCTCGGTTAGTAGCCGGTCGCCCACGAAGACGGATTCGACGCGGTCAAGGATCTCGCTGGCCTTTTGGTGATGGTTCTGCATGGTGTCAGGCTCTGGTGTTGGAACGGGTTCGTTCGATGAGAGTGCGGAGGAGCGCCTCGCGCTTGCGACGCGTGCTCGCCTGCATCGCCAGCTCGCCGAGTTTGGGGTCAACCTGCGAGAGCATCGCGCTGGCGCGCTCGGGCGAGGCTCCGTGCTCTACCCACGCGCGCAGGTTCGCCTCGATGGGCGCCGTCTCGGGGTCGCCAAGGACGCGTACGATCTGCTTGTGGCGCCGCCAGGGGGACTCGATGACATCGGGCGGCCGCACGGGTCGCACTGCCAGCCATATGAGCGGGGTGGCGATGAAGAGTGCCGCGGGGAACTCGCCGATCTCGAGGTGTGGGATGGTCGCGGCCAGCGTGGGGCGCGCTGCCGCGTACGCGATGCCAAGCGCGGTGAGGATGCCAAGTGGGACGATACGTCGCCTCGTGGCTTCACGCACGGCTCCGCACCCCCTTGCCCTGCTTGGAACGTGCCGGGGGGCCCATGTCACGTTCGGCCGCGAGGAATGCGAGGAACTCGCTCCGGCTGGCTTCGCGTGGGCCATAATCGGCCTCCTCGAAGACACTGACGAGGCGCTTGGCAACGAGTGCGTCGAGGTCGGCTGGCGAGTGCGCACGGAGCCAGACTTCGAACTCACGCGGTGAGACGAGGTCGCTTGCGTCGTCCAACGTGCAGCGCTTGAGTTCGCGGTAGCGCGCTTCGATCTCTTCCGCATAGCGGACGATGCGGAGCGTGACACTGCGACGCGTGACGACGCGTCCCTTCTCATTGAGGATCTCGGCGCGAAGCGGAAGGTCTCCACATGCCTCGGGCGTGACGGCGAAGGTCGCCTCTGTCGCGGCTTGCATGTCACGCCAATCGAGCTTGTGGTGGTGACCCATGCGCAGACGGTGCCCAGCGGGGAGAAGCGCGTCCAACTTCGCGACGAGGAGCACCTCTTCGCCCACACCAGTGATATCCGGGGGTCCTTCATCCGTTGCTCGTGCCAGCGCAAGGTGCAACGGA
>JBAZZN010000303.1:0-3864 GCA_041658815.1 Thermoplasmatota archaeon | reverse complement strand
GCGCAGCGCGCCTCGCGGTCATCCAAAGTGTCGCTCAGACCGCGAAGCTACGCGAGACGTCGTTCTTCGAATTCGCCGGCGCGGCCATCGGCCACGAGAGACTGCCAGGAACGTGACCAGTTACCCAAAAGGCCATCGAGATCGCGTGGTCGCGCAACCGGGTCATCGTCGCCGCCTCCGGCAACGACGGCCGCAACGGCTACGTGTCCCACCCTGCGTCGTTCCCGAACGTCATCGCCGTAGGCAGCATCGGTTCGACCTCCTCACGTTCGTACTTCTCGAACGGCGGTCCACAGCTCGACCTGATGGCGCCCGGCGAGAGCGTGATCTCGACCGTCCCGACGACGAGCATCATGTGCGGCGTTCGCCTAGACCCGTACTGCAGTGTAAGCGGCACAAGTATGGCGACTCCCCATGTCGCGGGTGTCGCGGCGCTTGTCTTCAGCCTGTGCCCTTCATGGACGAACGCGCAGGTCGTCAACCGTCTCTTCAACACAGCAGACGATCTGGGCTCAGCGGGCTGGGACCAGTCCTACGGCTGGGGCCGCGTCGATGCGTACGATGCCGTTCGCCTCGGCTGTTGATGCTCAGCGAAAGCGTACGACGAAGCGGGACGCAATATCGTTCTGCATCGCAGCTTGCGAGCCCGCGTCGCGACGGACGCGGGACTCGCTTTTCTACTCCTCGTTCACCGCACCAGTTCATGCTTGTGAACTGAAGAGCCGGAGACTATTTTCCTCGTCAGACTCCGCCGAGTCAGCCATAACTCGTTCCCGGTGCCCGCAGATCTGGCTTCAACGGGTTCCAACATGCAATCCAACACGCGGGGTGTGGGTTCACCAACGATGGCGTCCGTCCGGGCGCGCCGAACCTGGAACCAGAAGGGCTGGGAACGGGGAACGTCGCTCTCTGCACGGAGTCGTTTGTGGACGCGGCGAAGAATTTGTGGGGTGACCCAACCGGCCCCCATGCCCCAGGGAACGAGGGCGGCCTCGGAGAGGCCATCGAAGGGCCCGCCACTTTCGAACCGTGGTACACCTCCCGTGCCGGCTGAAGGAGCCCGCGTCCCGGTGCGTGGTCCATAGCACCTGTTGTGAGTTCACTGCTCCAGTCGCAACGTCAGCGGGGATCTCAAGCTCACCGTCTTCCGTTACGACGCCCGAACGGGCGCGCGCAGCCGCGTGACCGATCCGATCGAGTCTACATCCGCAACATGGTGTGAACGTCGCGAACCGTGCCCAACATATTTCCCGGTGAGGCCGATCGTTGAGGCTCGGGTCAGACCCATGAGCTTCCTCGAACTCCTCGACAGAATCCACCACGCCAATCTCACCGGTTACGCGCTCATGCTCGTCATGCTCGCATGCTTCCTCGTGGGCGCCATCGCCACGAGGCTCGCCATCGAGCTCGACGTGTACGCGCGGGAGTTCGACAATGTCCCAGAAGGCCGGCTTCCGGACGAGGCGCTCATCTCGTGACTTTACTGCGACGACCTCGTGGACGTGATTGCCGAGACGCGCCACGCCAAACCTATCGGTGTGCGTACCTTGGAGGATGTTCTTGATTGATTGCAATCAGTCCTTTCTCTTCGAGTCGCGACAAGTGATATCGAACGAGTCTCTCCGAGAGAGCGAGGGACTCCGCGATTTCAGACGATGACGACGATTCGTGCGCCGAGATGTGGTGGAGCACCCGACGCGCCGTGTGACGCAAAAGGGGCAGGTCACCGGAAGGCTCGGCGTTCGGGGAAAAGAGGTGAACGCGCCCTTGTATCGGGCGAAGATCGACGAGATGGGCGCGTTGCAAGATGCGCACATGATGCATCAGCTCTCCCCGCCCCATTTCTGCTCGCCGTTGCGCCTCGCGGAGGTGGATGCCCGGGGTGGTCCTGACTGCCTCCAGCAGACGCGTGCGCTGGCCGCTGTTCATGAGATTTTCGGTCGAGAGCCGATCGCCAAGCGCCATGGTTCACCTCCATTCGGCTTCGTCTCGCTGTCCAGTAGACGAGAAAGTGTCTCGATTGGAGTGCCTCCTTGCAGTAGATGCGCCGTCCCGCCCTCGAAGACTTTGACACCTTCACGCAGGACTGCGACAGTCTCGCAGAGCGCTTCGATCTCGAGCGGATCATGGCTGGTCAGGAGAATCGTCAGACCGTCCTCGGCCACCTTTGAGCGGAAGAATGCCCAGACGAGACGTTTCGTCGGGATGTCGAGGTCTTTGGTGGGCTCGTCTAGGAGAAGCAGGGGAGGGCGGGGAAGCATCGCTCGGACGATCTCAACTTTCTTCCGCGTTCCAGCGCTCAGTTCGTGTAAGCCGCGGCCGGGGGCATCCTCAATGCCGAGATGCCCAAGAATGGGAACCGCTCGATGTCGCACTTCGCTCGATGAGAGCCCATGAAGCCCGCCAAAATAGGTCAAGTAGTCGCCAACCCGCCACGAGAGGCGAGCGCGGCCGGATTCTTCTCCAACAATCCCCAACTGGCGACGGGCCTCCCGTGGGTCTTCCTGAACGTCGATGCCGAGGATGCTTGCACGTCCTGCTGTTGCAGGGAGCAAGGTAGAGAGAATGCGCAGCGTCGTGCTCTTGCCGGCACCGTTGAGGCCGAGAAGGCCGAAGATGCAGCCGCGCTCGACGCGGAGATCCAAGCGATGCAGCGCGACTCGCGAGCCGAACCTGCGCGACAGTGATATCGCCTCGATCGCTGGGCCGGTCACCATGTGGGCCGTCTCCCCAAGCGAGGCACTATCAAAACAATCCCAGCGAGCGCAGCGGTAGCTGCGAGGGGCGCCAAGAACGCGGCATCCACCCTCGGGCGCACGCCAACGACGGTGACTCCGCTCGCGTCGAAAGCATCAGCTTCGAGCCGATGAAGCACTCGGGTTGTCCCCCCGAACGCAGCACTCGCACTATCGACTCGGACGACAACGTCCGGCCGCAGTTGGATCGTCGGACTGTTCAAGTCGAGATCGCCGAGGAGGATGGCGGCGGGCTCGAACCGCATGTCCGGACTCTCAAGGTGAAGTCGCGCAGAGCGAAGGACGGTCGCGTCCCGAGGCACGTCGAACGTGACGAGCACAGGGGAGGAATACGTACCCCCCACGACGAAACGCTCGTCTGTCAGGAACGAAAGTGAGTACGAGACGCCCGTGACCTCATCAGGCGGCGCATCGTAGTAGAACGAAGGTGACCGCGCCCCGAAGATGACCGCAGGCCCAGAGAGACAGATAGTCACTATGGTGATCGCAGCGACTACGGCGAACGTTGAGAGCCTTCGTCGAGAGGCCTGCCAGCCCTCAGCATCTTGGAGTCGCGTGAAGGCCCACCAACCTGCGACGACGAACACAACGGCGAGAACAGCACCGACCAACAGCAGTCTTAGAGGGGTCGGGGACTCGGCCTGCCGCAAGAAGGAACTCATGTTGCTCGCGACGAAGGAGGGCGAGAGAAGCAGCGCCCTGAGCCCGAGCGCGTCGGGCGTTCCTCGCCCGTAGGCTGCTCCCCCAATGACAGGCCAAGCCAGCGAGGCCGCGCCTAAGACGACCATGCTGACCACGGCGGCCACGAGCGCGCGCCCGTTGAACAGCACGCTGAAGAACATGCCCGCACAGCACACGAATACGACGACGAAGGAGCCAAGAAGAAGGTGAGCGCCGGCCGGGACGAGCCACTTCGGCCCCGCGAACCAAACAAACATCGCAGTGAACGGCAGCGTTGCGGCGAGGTAAACGCCACCAAGCGCCAGGGCTGCGAAGAACTTCCCACCATAGTATTCGGTGCGGCTCAACGGCGCCGTGAGCGTCAGGTCTACCAATCGGGAGCTGCGTTCGCTCAACACGCTCAGCGTCACCGGCACGACGAGGAGCG
>JBAZZN010000302.1:0-3868 GCA_041658815.1 Thermoplasmatota archaeon | reverse complement strand
CGGAAGTGGCTTCGCTAGCGCAGACGGACTCGCCACTTCAAGCCGCAAGGGTATTTCACGGGCGACCCGTTCGGGACCAGCGTGGAGCCGGGGCTACTCCGCCAAGCTGCGGATCTCGCTGAGCGCGGCGTCGCCTGCGCCGTCGCGGTCGTCATGGAGACGCGGGGCTCCGTCCCAGGCAAGCTTGGCGCGACGATGCTCGTGACGGCCGACGGGACGAGCCGCGGCACCGTGGGCGGCGCGGGGCTTGAGGAGCGCGTGAAGCGCCTGTGCCGCGACGCGTTGGCCTCTGGCACGGGCGGCATGCACACGTTCGACCTAGCCGCGTGGAAGCAGGAAGGTCTCGATTCGATGTGCGGCGGAACGGTCGCCATCGCCATCAGTCTCGTGAACCCCGTCCCGCACCTCCTGATAGTGGGTGGCGGCCACTGCTCGCAATCCCTCGCCAAGCTGTGCGACCACCTCGACTACGGCTACACGGTCGTGGACAGCCGCGCCGCCTTCGCCTCTGACGAGCGGTTCCCGAATGCGCGCGCGGTGCTTTGCGGGGACCCATCCGAGTTCATCCGCCTCGCCGAAGATCTGAGCACGTTCAGCCACGCCTACCTAATTGGCTTCAGCCACCAGGAGGACGGCGCGGCCCTCATCGCACTCCTCGAACGCGGCTTCTCTGGCATCATCGGCGTCATCGGGAGCCGCGCCAAGATGCACGCCTTCCGGCGGAGTGCCCTGGAGCGGGGCATCGCCGAGTCAGCGATTGCGCGCGTGCGGTCCCCCATCGGGGTGGACATCGGCGCCCAAACGCCCGCCGAGATCGGTGTCGCGGTCGCCGCGGAGGTCATTCGGGATGTGCGCTTGGGAGGTGGGTCCGGGGGAACTGCGCGTAGGGTGCCGCCCGGGAGAACGCTGGCCCCGAACGATCACGAAGGGAGTCACTTTCCATGAATCCCAAAAAGCTGATGACGTTCCGCGTGAACGGCACGGAGCGCCAAGTCGCCGTCCAACCGAACGATATCCTCCTCGACGTGCTGCGGGAAACGCTCAACCTCACTGGCACCAAGCGCGGGTGCGACATGGGTACTTGCGGTTGCTGCACGGTCCTCATCGATGGCGAAGCGCGCCTCTCGTGCCTCACGCTGGCCGCGAGCGCCGTCGGTCACGAGGTCACGACCATCGAGGGCGTCACGCCCCCTGAGGGCATGAGCCCGCTCCAGAAGTCATTCAGCGAGGCCGGCGGGACGCAGTGCGGCTTCTGTACGAGCGGCTTCGTGATGACCGCGACCGCGCTCCTGGACAACGTTCCCGACCCCACGGAGCACGAGATCCGTGAGGCCATCTCCGGCAACATGTGTCGCTGCACGGGGTACGTCAAGATCATCGAGGCGATCCAGCGCGCCGGGACCCAGATGCGAGTGGAGCGCGTGCCGGCCGATCCCTCCGAGAAGGAAGTGATATCTTGACTTTCTTCACCACGGAGACACGGAGAACGGAGACGGACACGACACGAGCGACACGCCAAGGAGAGAGACGGAGCGCCACGAACTCCGCCCCTCTCTGGAACGTCCCCCACACAGCTGGCGTCCCTTCCTCCGGTCTCCGCGTCTCCGTGGTGAAAAACGCGGAGGCCGCGCCATGAAGCTCGACCCCACCCCGAAGGCCAAGGACGCTGTGGTCGAGCCGCACGCGCGCGTCGAGAACTGGGAACCGTACCGCGCGCCCCTCGCGCCCGGCGTCCACCCTCACACCCCACCCAACGGCTTCAAGGTCCTCGGCTCACGGCATCCTCTCGTGGACTCGCCCCAGAAGGTGACGGGCCAGGCTACCTATACTGACGATATCAAACTGCCCCACATGCTCGTGGCTAAGCTCGTGCGCTCCACGAGGCCGCACGCGCGCATCACCGCCATCGACGCGACGCGAGCACGGCGCATGCCTGGTGTCGTGGACGTGATGACGGGCTTGGACCTCAAGCCAACGCAGCGCTTCGGCGTGCTGCCACTCACGAAGGACGAGCACCCCCTCGCCGTGGAGAAGGTGCGCCACATCGGCGACCCCGTCGCCATCGTCGCGGCGGAGGACGAGTGGACCGCCATCGAGGCCGCGCGCGCAGTCGAAGTCACCTACGAGGAGCTGCCAGAGTACTACGACCCCATCAAGGGCCTGAAGGCCGTCGTCGAGAAGATCCACCCCGAGATCGGCATCGATGATAGCAACGTGCAGAAGCACGTGGACCAGACGTTCGGCGACCCCGAACAGGCCTTCGCGAGCTCCTCCCTCGTGCTGCGGCACTTGTTCCGCTTCAAGGGCGTGACGCACGCGTTCACCGAGCCGCACGCCGTCATCGCGCAAGCGCACCCCAACGGCCGCCTGACGGTGTGGAGTTCGACGCAGGTGCCCTATTACGTGCACCGCTCGCTTTCCGAAGTCACTGGCCTGCCAATGCACAAGATCCAGGTCATCCGACCCAAAGTGGGCGGTGGATTCGGCGGCAAGGGCGACCCGTTCAGCCACGAGATGGCCACGGCCTTGCTATCGATGCGGACAGGCCGCCCCGTGAAGCTGCTCTTCGACCGCGAGGAGTCGTTCATCAACAACCGCGGGCGTCACCCCACAGAGAGCGAGGTCGCCATCGCACTCGATGACACGGGGAACCTGACCGGCCTCGACATCCAGGCCGTCATCGATGGCGGCGCGTTCGCCAGCTTCGGCATCATCTCGACGTACTACAACGGCGTGCTCTCCATGGGGCCGTACAAGGTGCCCAACTTCAGCTACAAGGGACGCCGCGTGTACACCAACCACATGCCAAGCGGCGCGATGCGCGGGCACGGCGCCGTGAACTCGCGCTGCGCCGTCGAGGTCCTCATGGATGAGGCCGCCGAGAAGCTCCACTTGGACCCGCACGACCTGCGGCTCCAGAACCTGATGCCACCGTACTCGTTCACCGTGAACGACTTCCGCATCACGTCGAACGGACTGAAAGAGTGCCTCGAACGCGTGCGTGAGGCGAGCAAGTGGGACCAGAAGTTCCGCCGCCTCCCGCTTGGTCGAGGGGTCGGCTTGGGATGCGGCTTCTTTATCTCTGGCAGCAACTTGCCCATCCACTGGGACATCGAGCCGAGGCGGTATCCTCAGAGCACGGTCCACATCAAGATCGACATGGACGCGGGCGTCACGGTGCACACGGGTGCTGCCGACATCGGCCAGGGAAGCGACACTGTCGCCGCGATGGTCGTCGCAGAGGTCCTCGGCATCAAGCCCGACCGCGTGCGCGTGTACAGCAGCGACAGCGACACGGCGCCCATCGATCTTGGCTCGTACAGTTCGCGCGTGACGTTCATGATGGGCAACGCCGCGCGGAAGGCCGCCGAGGACATCCGTTCGCAGCTCGTGACCGCGGCCGCGCGCAAGACCGGCCAGCAGATCGAGCACTTCGTGCTGGAGAACGAGCGCGTGATATCCCTCGCGAATCCCGAGTTCGGTCTCACGTTCGACGAGGCCGTGAGGGAGGCTATCGCGGGGGGCGGCGCGCTCGTCGCGAAGGGCACGTTCATCTCGACGCCCATGGGCGGCAAGTTCAAGGGCGCGACGGCCGGCCTCGCGCCAGCGTACTCCATGAACGCGTACGTCGCCGAAGTGGACGTCGATATCGAAACTGGCGTGTGGCGCTGCACGGACGTGTGGGCCGCGCACGATTGCGGCAAGGCGCTCAACAAGCTCTCCGTGGAGGGCCAGATCGAGGGCAGCATCCACATGGGGCTTGGCCAGGTGATGACCGAGTCGCTGGAGTACTACTTCGGCGCCTTGCGCACGTCCAACCTGCTGGACTACAAGATCCCCACGCCCCTCGAGATGCCGCGCGTGGAGT
>JBAZZN010000301.1:0-3917 GCA_041658815.1 Thermoplasmatota archaeon | reverse complement strand
CCGGCTTCGGCGCGTTTGGCCATGTTCTTGAGGTTCTCGTATCGGAGGATGACGGGGCTGCCGCTGAATTCGGCGTACGTGACGGCCGCGGCGAACTCTTCGGCCTCGCCGCGGGGGATATTTCCGAATACGATGTTGCTTTCGGGGTCCGTGTCCATGATGCGCAGGAGAACGGTAGCGAGTGCGTCCTCGGGTGGGGGGATCGCGTCTTGGGGCGGCGAGAGGTCGAGGGGCTTGTCGAGGCTGTCGGGGGACGTGGTCATGGGATTCACCTGTCAGGTTCGGCGCCGCCGCTGGCGGCGTCGTGCATCTTGGGAGTCGCGTCCCAGCCGTAGATCGTGACGAACTCGTCTGGGCGGCTGGCGAGGGTCTCGAGCATGAAGTCAACCTCTTCGGCCATCGTTTGGACTTGGGCAGTGCCGAGGCTGGGGCTGAAGCGCTTGATGAAGCGTCTCCAGTCGCTGACTTTGAGGCGGCGGACGCGACACGCGCTTTGGACGCCGTCCAGCTCGAAGACGCGTCGGATCTGTTCGTCCGCTGCCTCGGTCGCTTGGAAGGCGGCGCGCAGAGCGCGGTCCACGTTCTTCCGCTTGATGGGGCGATAGGCTTCCCACATCGCGCTGCTACACCAGGGAAGGTTCGCGTACCCCAGGGGAACGTCGTTGAGGTAAACGATGAACCGCGTGTACTTCTCCTGGTAGTTCGCGGCGAAGGCGACGAGCTCTCCCTGGCTCGTGGCGTGGTCTTGCGACTCGGGGCTCGCCCAGTAGATGTCGATGCCGCTCAGGCGGATCTGGTCCTCCATGGAGCGGAGGACCTTGGCCTGTGTGATGCTGCCCTCGCCGACCGCGTGCGTCTGCTCATCGACGGCCACCGCGCTTCCTGGCGGGAGCGTGGGAAGCAGGTGGGGAAGTTGGGCGACATCGATGGTGACGTGCTTGTGCAGGTCCTCGGGCCGCATGCCGTTGAGGTTCTCCATGAGACCGAGCATGCAGCTGCTCTTGCCCGAGCCCGTGGGCCCGCTGAATTCCCAGACGACGTTCCCGTCGTGCGCGTGGCGCCAAGCATGGTGCGCCTTGAGGAGGGGCGTGATGTTGCGTTCGAGGGCGCGGAGCTTGCGGATGCGCATCTCGACGCCGGGGCTTTCGCTCAGGATCTTCAGGCTCTCGCGATGGAACGTTTCCTGGAGGGGTGCAGGTTCGACGCCTTGCGCGAGGTGCGCGTCGAAGACCTGATCGACGAGTCGCTCGCCCACCTTGAGGAGGGCTAGCTGTTTCTCTTCTGGTGTCACGTCATCGATGCGACCGCTGGCGAGGGCACTTAGTTGGTCGCTGGGCGAGATCTTCATGCGGAGCCCTCCTCCGTGCCGGCTCTGAACGCGGTCTCGCTGGTCTTCGAGAATCGGTTCTGCATGTAGCCGAACCACACGCGACGCTTGCGGTTCTTGAGCTTCGCGTCGTGTGCGAGGAGCGCGATCATCGCGTTCTTGCCTTGGACGACTTGGACGTCGCGGCTGGATTCCTTGGGCTTGTACCACCAGTCGCCGCGGGTTCCGGCGTCGTTGAGCCACGCGCGGTGAGGAAGGTACACCCAGCGGCTCGAGTAGCGAACGATGTGGAGGGTCTTGCCCTTGGCGTGCGCGAACTGGCCGCCCTTGACGCCGATGTTGAGGCTGACCTTCTGGGGCACCATCTCGGGAGCGAGGTTGAGCTCGCGGGTGAGGTGCCGGATGTAGTCCGCGCGGATGCGGTCGAAGTCGGGCCTGGGAGCGCGGTGGAGCATGGGTTCTCCGTCGTTGAGGGCGTAGCCGTTGATGACGACGTCCCAGTGGGGGTGGAAGAGGGTGAAGTCGCGGTCGCCGATCTCGTGGAGGTTCATGATGCCCGCGACGTGGGGCCCGTGGTGGTCGCGGATGGTCGCGAGGGTCGCGCGCTTCCACCCCGAGAAGCCGTCCCGGTCGATGACGAGCGGCCGAAGGTGGGGCGGAAGCGTGTAAACCTCGTGACCGAGCCGGACAGATCGCCCAGTGGGCGTGCACGCTTCAAAGCGCGCGTATTGGGCAGCGAAGTGGCCGTGGCTCTCGCGGCTGTTGCAAGCCGGGCACAGGTGGTGGCGGCAGCAGCGGCGATAGTCGCCGGCGAGTTGGCGCCTGCAGCAGGCGAGGATCTTCTCGCGGAGCAAGAAGGGATAGTAGGTGGTGATGAGCGCGAGGACCCGCTTGGAGCAGTTCTTGCGAAGGAGGTTCTCGCGGTACTTTTGTTTGCGGGGATCGTCAGGCATCGGGTCTGGAGGAGGCCGTGCCGAGCGATGCCCGTTTGGGGAAGTTGCGTTGTCGCGGGTGCGCGTTTGCGCGTTGTGGTCGGGTCAGAAGGCGTATGGAGTGTTGGAGAAGGCTTTTCAACTTTTGATAGTATTTTGTATGTAATAGTTTGGCAGGGCACGCGTCCTTGTGCCGGACGCTTGCGGACGGGGCACCTCCTCCGGCGTGCCGCATGACCTCATTGAATACAGGAACGTAGTCCCTGATCCAGGTCCTGCAGGCACACCAGGAGGTCTCCTCCCGCCGGTCCCTGCCAGATTCCCAATTATTCCCATTTTTTGTCAAGATAGGGGAAAATGGGCGCCTTATCGCTGCTTCCGGGGCGACGACTTCTTGGCCCGCGAGGACGAGGCATTGCGCGACCCAACCCTGTCTCTTGGCGGAGTGAACATGAATGTCAGTCTTCCTTTCGGCACGCCGTCCTTGAGCACGTGGATGCCTCGTGCGACGGCGTGCCCAGATTAGTGCTCGCGGTCTTGCCCGGGAGCTTGCTTCTCCATCGAGACGACTCAGACAAGATCCCACTTCCTCTTGCGAAGGGCGTGTTCGAGGATCGAAGAGTCGACGAGTAGCGCGCCAGGGCCTTCCTCCGTTACGGAAGGGTCGATGACGGTGGGCGTTGGTTCTTGGCTGGCGACTGGGCCACGAGCTCTTCGAAAGCCTTCTTCTAGCTGCGTTCGACGAGCCGGAGCCGATTCCACTCGATCTCGATCACGTTACGTCCTCGCCGCGCCACGCAGCCGCGCGGTTCGCAGGGCATTCCTGCCTATTAGTCTCAGCCGTCGGATGGAGCGGCAGCGTCACTATGGGCGGCGTTAGATCATCGGCGCCAAACGAGGACGCCCAGCGCGATCGCGCCCGCGACAAAGATCGCTTGGGGCAGGGCGATCGTGAGCCACGCTGGAGCGGTGGGCGCGAAAAGCGGGAGCGAGACCCCGGCGATGAAGGCGAAGATGAGGAAAGGCAGCGCGACCTTGACGAGCCGGGGCTCGAGGTGGCCTTCGTCGAGGCGGCACAGGCGACCGTGCGCCTCCACGACGCGTTCCGCCATCTTCCAGACGTCTAGCACGTGTGACAGGAATGCCGCGTACGCTCGGGCGTGGGGCCTCTCACGATCGCCATGATCTGCCGCCTTGAGTGCCTCCCCAGCTCGCTGTGGGTTCGACGAGAAGATCCTTCTGATCCTTTGGGCGTGGTTTGCGGTTTCGAACTGCGGCCAGAGGGGCCTTTCTTCCGCCTTTCCTCACCGCCCATGAAGAAGAGCAGGCGATCGCCTGTGTGGAAGTAGCGGCGCGGCATCGGATGCACGATGGCAAGCGCGGCAAGGAGCGTGGTGAGCCGTGCTCCGACCTCTGCTGCATTCTTTTCTGGGACGCGTTGATCGACGAGGGTTTCGGCCTCCTACAACACGGCGGGCCCTTCGCTCTCTGCTCTTCGTACCGCTTCGCCAAGCGGGAGTTCTGGCAGGAGATGCATAGGGGCCAGCACGCCGCCGAGGCCCGCCGTCACTGTCTCTCCCGTTTCCTCCTGAAGCTCCTCACGCCTGGCATAGTAGCCCGCTACGAGGAAGCCGATGACGCCCAGCAGCCACGACCGT
>JBAZZN010000300.1:0-3917 GCA_041658815.1 Thermoplasmatota archaeon | reverse complement strand
GATATCGTTCCGAGTTGCCGTTCCACTCTCCCGAGGGGGTTTCGAGTGGGGGATAAAGCCGACGGGTCCACCGCCTCACAGGCAAGAACCACGTTTCAGGCCCGGTCTGCGTTTTTCACCGGGCTCACATCGACGTTGCCGATTGGTACACGTTCGACGTTCCTGTCGGAGAGTCGCTGGAGGTTCGTTTGATCGCTCATGAGCTCGCGCTCGCGTGCGTCGAGGTCTACGACGCGAGCATGACTCTCGTCATTGCAGGCGACGGCTGCTTTGACGTCGGCTTCGGGAACGGCTTCCTCTATGTGAAGCAAAGCGGGCACTACTTGCTAAGCTTCACGGCGAATCGTTCGACCGACTACGATTTTACTGTGGACAGCGTGTTGACCCCTGATCTCGCGGTCACGACGGTAGTCGCGCGCACGAGTGATCCTACGGTTGCGCGCGTGACGTCGACGTACACGAACATCGGCCTATGGGGTGCCGACTTCGGCGCCTACATCCGATTCCCCACTTGTTTCATGACCGGACACCTGGAGCCCGGTGAGAGCGTCCACATGACCCTGGATGTGCGCGCGATAGGCATGCACGTTATCGGGTCTGGCGTCAGCGTAGCGGGCGGGATTCCCGACCTCTCACCAGAGAACGATTTCACAGAGGTTACGGTTGGCACGCAGACGCCGATTATCGTGCAGGAGATCAGCGCCCGTTGCGAGGCCCATAGTTGACATGCGCATCGAGGCGGCCGTTCACGAAAATGCAGAGCGCGCCGGATCTCGTCGCGAAGTTCAGGGCATTCGTCGAGGGCGATGGCACACTCTCCATTGCCTCCTTGTCCCCTTGCTGCGGCCAAGCTTCGCATGGGAAACGCGACGGATGTGCCGCGCTGAGGCGCGGCCGTGTTCATGGATTCGCCTGCGGCCGCGACGAACGCGACAGGACGAGGACCTCGTTCAAACGACGTGGTGACAATGCGTTGACAAGTTACCCGATGCCCTCTCTGCGAGGAGTATTCGGGTTGCGCTCTCCACGACCCGGGGTCAGCCGCAGGCACGGTTCACGCTCCGCGGTGTCGAACCGAACGAGGACGACAACACTCGGTAACACGCGGCGCGTAGAGTGTCATTCGGCGCGCCCCACCACAGAACTTTAGGGGGCCGCTGCCATGCGGAGCGTTGAGAGCACGAAACTGGTTTTCTCGATGGGGACACAGGGTGTCTCATAACGAGCGAGCCAGTTCCGAGCGATCGAAGCGCAGAAAACCCGTTCCTTCCATGCAGATTCGTCCGGATTGCCTCGCAGGGAACGGGCTCGGTGACAGGTCCGAATCGGTTTTCCGTTGCTCGATCTTGATGATTCTGCTGGTGCCAGTGGCGTCAATGGCGCCCTTGGCTCCGGAATCGAACTGGTTTCTCGTGCGTATGCGCACCCCAAGGTGTTCGCCATGCCAGAAACCAGATAACATGACAAGATTCCCAGCACGAAGGACCGCCGCGCGTACCAGGCCAGCCGCAGGGCGCAGGCCGGAACGCCTCAACGCCGAATACAAGAAGCTCCCGCTGGGCCCAGCAAGACGAGGCTCAATGGAACTCCTCCGGCGCAGCCAAGCATGCTGCCTCACCATGCACCTCGTACAACTCACGCGGCTCGAAAACGGCGTGACCACCCGCCTGTACCGAGTGACGAACATACTATGACGACTCACGGGCGGGCCAACACATGCACGGCCCCGCCCCCAGGACCACCCATCGCCAGCCGGGCAGGGGGACCCGCATAGGAAAGCACAGGTCAAGCAGGGACCTCTGTTCGGCCCCTCACGGCCCAGGCCCGTCGCAGGTAGGGAGAAATATGCAAAGTCTTTCGGGGGGACTGGCCCCCCACGGGAATGGTGCAAAAAGGTGAGGGTGCGCATCCGGTCGGATGCGCGTGTCGGCGCTTTACTGGAGCGTCAGGCCGCCGACGACGTCGAGCTGCCAGTGCTGCGTGTCGCGGAACTGCGCCTGGCCGTTGCCTTGGTCGGCGATGGCGTACGTCTTCGCGCCCTCGTCGTCCTCGCTGACGCTGGTCGTGAAGGCGCCCGGGATGACGAACGCGCGGAGGTTGCCGCTCTGGCCCGTCTGCTGGATCGTGATGCGGAAGCCGTCGACGCCAGGGGCGGCGAAGGGCGCGCGGGTGCCTTCGACCTGGAGCGTGACGGGCTCGTTGTCCACGATGACGACGTCGCCGTCGTCGTTCTCGTACGTGATGTTGATCGTGCCCGTGAGCGAGCCCGAGATGCGGTTATTCGAGCCTTGGAGGATCGTGCCGTCCACGCGCAGCTCGTACTGGAACGACTCGTCGGGCACGAGGGCCGCGTTGCCACGGTGCGTCGCGTCGCCCGCGAGGCGAAGCTCGCCATCGGAGACCGTCTGCGTAGGTGGGGCGGCGGCGACGAGGGGGATCGCGAGAAGCGCGAAGATCGCGAGCGTGAGGAAAGGGCGCGTGGGTTGGCCTCCGTCACGCACGAAAACCAGTGGGGCCATGAAGTTTGTGGGCATCCGGCCACCCTGTTGGATGGGCCACGTCCCTGCTTGAAGGCCATGACGGCGGGGCTGGCCGTCCCGCCCCCTCCTGAAGGTTACGCTCTGCGCGGAATTGACGTACTGGAGCGACCAGTCGTGGTCATTCCCCTGGGGCTTGAGGAAGGGGCATGCATCTCAAGCCGCTCGTCACGTTCGTCCTCCTCCTTGCGCCCGCGATCCTTGGGGTCGGCGCGGCCCCCGCGGCTGCGGCAACGGCCGGGTTCGCATGGGGGTCCGATCTCTCCCAGTGGGGAAGCTACGTGGATGCGGACCGCAACGCGGCCATCAGCGTTTCCGTCGCGACCGGGATGAACACCATCGTGACCGATGCGAAGGATGGAGGGCCCGTCGGGTGGGCGAGTACGACGTACCCGACCGTCACGCGCTTTGCCGCGGGGGACGGTGGCGTGGAGCGCGTGACGCGCGACGCCCACGCGAAGGGCCTCAAGGTCGCCGCTCGCTTCGATGTCTTCGAGGACTCGGGCGCCGCCGCGAAGTATCAATACGCGAGCCTTGGCGGCTCGCCCGTCTGGGTCGATCCGGGCTGCGCGGAAGTGCGCGCCTACGCGCTCGCCCAAGTGAAAGAACTCGTGAAACTCGTGCCGATCGACGAGCTCGCCTTCGACCACGTCCGCTACCCGGACGGAAGCGAATCGTACAAGACGAGCCTTCCCTGCACCGCCTCGGGCGCTGACCGCAGCGCCATCATCACCTCGTGGGTGAAGGATGCCGCGGCTGCCGCGCGCGCGATCCGTCCCGGCATCGTCGTCAGTGTCAGCGTCTTCGCCTACACGATGAAGGGCCCGATCCCGGCCATCGGCCAAGACGCATCACTCCTTGCGCCGCACGTCGACATCCTGCGTCCGATGATCTATCCGGTCTATATCTCCAGCACGGCTCTCGCGGACCCGTACACGGCAGCCAAGTCGTGGACGTCCGCGGGCGTCCAGAAGTTCGGCGGCGCGAAGATCCAGCCCTGGATCCAGGGCTTCGGCACCTACTCGACTCGCCCCGATCTCGTTTGCGCGCAGTACAAGGGCCTCGCGGACGCGGGCGCAAGCGGCGGGATCGTCTGGTGGTTCCCCTCCACGGGCACGACGCACACGTTCTGGGACAAGGTGTCGCCATGCGTCCCCACGAGCGCACCCCCTACCACGACAACGCCCACGACCAATACGACAGCCACGCCAACCTCGGGATTCCCCGTGACGTTCAGTCCGAACGCCGGCAACAACTGGTGGGTCGAGACACAGGCCACCTCAGCGCTCGCCATCGCGGGCGTCAGCGCGAGCGTGAACGGCGGCTCGCCGGTGGCGCTTGCGAAGAGCAGCTGGGGAACGTGGACGAAATCCTTCTACG
>JBAZZN010000299.1:0-3922 GCA_041658815.1 Thermoplasmatota archaeon | reverse complement strand
TTGGGCAGCATCGCGGGCTGGGCCGTCAACCTCCCTCTCGCCCTGATCGGCGGCACTTACCTTGCCGTGAACGTGGGCGGAACGCTCGTTCCACTTCTCCTCATCGCGTGGTGGATCAAGAAGCGCAAGCTCCCCATCCTCTGGACGCTACTGGGCACGGCCCTCGTCACCATCGTCGCGTGGCGCATCGTCGAGTTCCACCCAGACACGGGCATCGTCGCCAAGTACCCCACGTTCTTCCTCCCCATCGTCACGGCCCTCCTCTTTGGTCTCCTCGTCAGCATCCGTAAGCCGCGCCGCAGCGTCCCCATCGCGTACGCTAGCGGTACGCTGGGGGCCCTCATCGGCGCGGACCTCCTTCACATCCCAGATATCAGGCAGCACTTTGCCTCGGCCCCCGAGAACACTATCATCAGCATCGGCGGCGCGGGCGTCTTCGACATGGTGTTCCTCGCAGGCACGCTCGCCATGGCGATGAACCTCGCCATCGTCGTCACGCTCGCGAGCAAGCGCGTGCCGATCGAACGGCCCCTAGCGTATCCGGCTCGTCACCCCGTCGCCTTCGACGACGCACGTCGGCTCTACGCGCGCTATCAGGCACTACAAAGTCCCAACGCATACGAACGCGCGCTGGCCGGTCTCGCGCTTTCTGATATCGCGCTCAAGGACACCGAGTACGGAAAGAGCGTTCGCATGTCGTGGCTCGCAGTTGACAGCCTCCTCCAGACCGAGCCGCTGCGCATCTACCTCAACACCGGCGCTGAGACAGACCTGCGCCACGACGTCGAGGCACTGGGCCGCCAGTACATCCAAGCACGAACGGTGAAGCAGACGTTGCGTGAAGCAGGCGAAGCCAACGTCACGGCGAAGACGCTCGTGGCCGTGCTCGCCCCGCGAACCGGCCTCGCGAACCACCTGGAGGCCGCCCCATGACGCCCACGTACTCGTGGCAACGCGTGCAGCCGCCACGCACAGCCAGCGTGACCAAACGCACGATGGCGTTCGGCGCGGACGCCGTCATCGTGTTCGGGCTCGCGTGGTTGCTCACGTTCGTGCTCGCTGCGCTTGGCGTCCTGAGCGTTCCTGATATCAAAGTGCTCGGCCAGAACAACCGCGCTGCGGGTCTCCTGTGGCTCGTCAGCATCTTCGAGCTTCCGATCCTCCTCGCGTACTTCACGGTGCTCGAAGGTTTTGGTGGCCGCACGCCAGGCAAGATCCTGCTGACGCTTCGCGTCGCGAACATCGACAAGTCACCCACCGACGTCTTCCACGCGTTCCTCCGCAACCTCCTGCGCTTGCTGTGGGTGACGCCATTCGGGCCCGCGTTCATCCTACTCGACTGGTGGAGCCTGGCCGCGACGGAGTTGGACCAGCGCATGGGGGACCTTGCGGCCGGGACCGTCGTACTGGACGAGCGCGCGTGATCCACTCCGGCGCCTGGGGCGGCCGCTCCCTCGGTCCCGCGGCGCCCTAAAGTTTGAAAGCGCCCCGCTCGTTCGCAGTTGCGATGCACTGGCCAGTCACGATCGAGATCCGCGTGCCGTGGCGTGACCTGGACGGCGCGGGGCACCTCAACAACGCCGTCATGTTCAGCTACTTGGAGGCCGCGCGCGTGGACGCGTACTACCGCGCCAAAGGCTTCGAGCCCGAGAAGCTGGCGAAGCTACCCATCGATGATATCGACATCATCCTCGCTCGGGCATCGTGCGAGTTCCGATCCCCCGCAGGCATGGGCGAACTGCTCGAGGTCGCGACGTGGCCCAAGCACGTGGGCATGACTTCGTTCACGCTCGCGTACAAGGTGACGGAAAAGACGACGGGGCGCCTCGTGGCCGAGGGCGAGAGCGTTCAGGTCTGCTTCGACTACGCGGGGCAACGCAAGAAGGCGATGCCAGAGAGCCTCCGCGCTGCGCTCACTGCGGGCGTTGCGCCTTAGCCGACGAACCCGTGCCCCACAATCCGCTGCACCGCGTTGTCAAGGTTCACGAGCACGACGCGGTCGCCAGGCGCGTACGCGAGGGGCTGCGCCAACTCGAACGTGACGACTCCTTCCTTCCCCGCGGCGAGGTCCGCCTTGGCGCGGGCGCTGATGAACTGCCAACCGTGGCACACGTGGTAAACGCCCTCGGCCTTGATGCCTGGCTTGAAGAAAGGGGTGACGCTCGTCTTGAGTGCTATCTGCGTGCCAGCGTCAGCAACGGAGAGCGATCCCTCGGGCGCCAGGACGAAGCCACGGTCGAGGTCATCGTGCTCGATGTTCTTGAGCGCGAGTCCCACGTGGTCGCCAGTATGCGCCTCCGCGACGTCCACGTCGTGCACTTGGATGCTGCGGACCTGGCACGTCTTCTTCGTTGGATAGACTTGGAGTGTGTCGTGCTTGTGCACGATGCCTTGCTTGACGAAGCCGAGCACGACCTCGCCGACGCCCTTCACGTTGAAGTGATGATCGACAGGGATGCGGACGGGTCCGTCGCGCGGCGGCGTCGCCAGTTCGGCGATCTTGCCGCGGATGGTGGCGGGTTTGTCGTCCGTCGTGATCGGAAGCCCCGCGAGGCTCGTGCCCTTGAGGAGCGGCGCTATCTGCTCGGGCTGGACGTAGTTCTGCAGGACGATGAGGCCGCGTGATTGGCCAGCCGCAGCGGCCGCGAGGATGCTCTCGCCCAGGTCCCTGTTCATTTCCTTGACGACGAGGAGGAGCGCATCACCCGCGTTCACCGCATAGATGAGCGGGTGCACCTTCTCGGGGTGACGGAACGGCACGACCATGCTCACGTTCACGTCGCCCTCCCTGAACGTGTAGAGCTGCACGTCGCTCTCAGTGCCCTTCTTGGCAAGACCGCGAGCGTAGTCCAAGTCACCGATCGCGCCAAGCGTGACCGCGGGCATCGAGCCGCGAAGATGGCGACCGCACTTCAGCCTTTCTCGGCCTCGTCATCCTCGTCTTCATCCGCGCAGAGGCTGCGCATCGCGCGCGTCTTCCACCACAACGCGGCGAGGCCAGATCCGGCCATGACACCGCCCACGGCGAAACCGCCCTGCATGGCCGAGCTCACGGCCAGCGCCTCCGCGCCAAGCCACGTGAGCGCCCAAAGGCTCGTGAACCCGCTGGCCGCCACCAAGACGCGGTCCTCCTCCGATCCCTTCGGACGAGCTCGCGGCGCGTGAGCCGCGCCCGAGCGGGGTGGTGCCTGCATGCTCGGAAGCTCTTGGGGGCCCCCCTTATCCCACTTCCGAGATGACCCCTACCTGCGGCCTGAAGTCCGAGCATTCATAAGCAGGAGCCCTCGATAGGGGCGAGAGACGAGACCCCGCATGGTGGACGAATCTGACCTCCAAGTGCACGAGTTCGAGGACGTCGATCTCCGCGGCGCGACCATAATCGACGGGTTCCCCAGCGTCGGCCTCGTGAGCACGATCACGGCCAACTACCTCATCGACGTGCTCGAGCTCAAGCAGATCGGCATCATGGACTCGAAGTTCTTCCCCACGGTCAGCATCGTGAGGAACGGCGTCCCCCTCTACCCAGTCCGCATCTACGCTGGCAAGGGCGTCTGCATCTTCATCAGCGAGTTCCAGCCCGCCCCCAAGCTCATCCGTCCCATCGCGGAGACCATCCTGGCTTTCGCGAAGCGCAAGGGCGCCTCCACCATCATCAGCCCAGAGGGCCTCGTGCTCGACCAGGAAGGCGGCGACAAGGAAGCCGAAGTCCAAGTGTATGCTTTGGGCAGCACGCAAGAAACGCGCGACCTCCTCACCAAGCACAAGATAGAGCAGTTCGGGAACGGCATCATCACGGGCGTCTCCGGCGTCCTCCTCAACTTGGGCAAGAAGGAGAACATCAACGCCATCTCCATCCTCGCCGAAGCGAACCCCAACTATCCGGACGCTCGTGCCGCGGCCAAGGTCATCGAAGCCATCGACA
>JBAZZN010000298.1:0-3925 GCA_041658815.1 Thermoplasmatota archaeon | reverse complement strand
AAGGCGCAGCGCGCCTCGCGGTCATCCAAAGTGTCGCTCAGACCGCGAAGCTACGCGAGACGTCGTTCTTCGAATTCGCCGGCGCGGCCATCGGCCACGAGAGACTGCCAGGAACGTGACCAGTTACTCTGACGCTCACTATGGACGACCGCTCGTCTTGCAGTGGGATGGAACATCGTGGGCCGTTGTCAGCGCGCCCACGAGCGGGCTCGTGGAGAGCAACGATGCCCTCTCGTACGTGACGTGCGTGTCGGCATCGGATTGCTGGGCGGTCGGCTACTTCATCAGCGGCAGCGCCGCCGAAGGAGGGGTCATCATCCAGACGCTCACACAGCACTGGGACGGTGTCTCGTGGGTCATCGTCACCTCGCCCAACACCTCGCCCACGGAGTACAACTGGCCATCTAGCGTGACGTGCGTGTCGGCATCGGACTGCTGGGTGGTCGGTTCCGCCGACGGCGGGAGCACAAGGCAGACGCTCGCCTTGCGGTGGGATGGGGCCTCGTGGACCATCGTCGCCTCGGCCAACACGGCGAGCCCGACTTCCAGCTACCTCTTGAGCGCCGCGTGCGTCTTGGCGTCGGATTGCTGGGCGGTGGGCTATTCCTTCAACGGCGCCAACTATCAGACCCTTGCCGAACACTGGGATGGGACCTCGTGGGCGATCGTCGTGTCGGCCAACCCCTCCACGATCCAGAACAACGTCCTCAACAGCGTGACGTGCCTGTCGTCGTCGGATTGCTGGGCCGTCGGCTACGCCGTCTCCCACACCGACGCCGGCGGATACTCCTACGGCGTCCTCATCGAGCGATGGGATGGCACCTCGTGGGAAATCGTCACTGCACCCAACCCCATCGGCAAAGGACCCAACATCTTCCATGCCGTGACCTGCGTGTCGCCGTCGGACTGCTGGGCGGTCGGTTACACACTCGCCGGAAACAACTATCAGACGCTCGTTGAGCGGTGGGATGGGGCCTCGTGGACCATCGCCACATCGGCCAACACGCTCGCCGTGGAGAACAACATCCTGTACGCCGTGACGTGTGTGTCAGCGTCGGATTGCTGGGCCGTCGGCTACTACGTTCCAACGGGAGGCGTTTATCAGACGCTCACCGAGCGGTGGGATGGGTCCTCGTGGACCGTCATCGCCTCGCCCAACACCCGCACCGCGGACAACGATGTCCTCCTTGGCGTGATGTGCGTGTCGGCGTCGGATTGCTGGGCCGTTGGCTACTACCACAATGGAGCGAACTATCAGACGCTTGCCCAACGGTGGGATGGGGCGTCGTGGGCCATCATCGCCTCACCCAATACGAGCCCAACGCAGGACAATGTTCTCTCGGGCGTGGCGTGCGTGTCGAGGTCGGATTGCTGGGCGGTCGGCCAGTCCTACGACGGAAGCACCGTGCTCACGGTCACCCAACGGTGGGATGGGGCGTCGTGGGGCCTCGTCAACTCGCCCAACCGCCTCGGCGCAGGACGCAGCATCCTGTATGGCGTGGCCTGCGTGTCAGTGTCGGATTGCTGGGCGGTCGGCTACGCGACTGGCGGCGCTTATCACACGCTCACGGAGCACTACTCGGCCGTGAACCAAGCGCCAGTCGTGGCCGCGATTCCTGACCAGAACGGCTGGGAGAACTCACAGATCACGTTCCTCGTGAGCGCAAGCGACCCCGACGGCGACCTTGTGGCGATTGCGGCGACGGGCCTTCCCGCAGGAGCGACGCTCACGGACCACGGCGACAACACCGCCACGTTCTCGTGGACCCCTGATTACAGTGCGGCGAACACGTACTCGTTCACGGTCACCGCGACCGACCCATCAGACAGGAGCGACTCAAAGACCGCAACGGTCCACGTGGCGAACACGAACCGCGCGCCATCGCTCACGGTGCTGCCCGACCGAAGCGGCCGCGAGGGCGATGCCGTCGACCTCGTGCTCTCCGCCACGGATCCTGATGGTGACGCCGTGACGTACTCTGGTGAGGGCCTCCCAACGGGAGCCGTGCTCAACTCGGTCACAGGTGCTTTCGCGTGGACGCCCAACTTCCAGCAAGCCGGCACGCACATGCTTCGCTTCGTCGCAAGCGACGGCTCGCTCACGGACCCCCGCACGATGATGATCGTCGTGGCGAACGTCCAGCGCGCACCCGTGCTCACGCCAATCGGGAACAAGGCCGCTTTCGAGGGCGCCGCGACAAGCGTCAGCGTGAGCGCGACGGACCCCGAGGGTGACGCCATCACGCTGCTGACCTCGACCTTGCCTGAAGCCGCGAGCTTCGTGGACCATGGTGACGGTACGGGTGTCTTCTCGTGGACGCCGGGCGCGCATGCTCGCGGTGATTACTCGGTGACGTTCCGCGCGACGGACGGCATCGCCGAAGCGGTCGAAGCCGTCACGATACGGGTAGCTCCCACGAATGGTGTGCCGACCTTCACCCCAATTGGCAATAGAACGGTCAGCGAAGCTGACCAGATCAACTTCGTCGTGAACGCCATCGACTCGAACGGTGATGTGCTCACGTACAGCGCGACGAACGTGCCGCGTGGCGCCAGCTTCGACGCGCCTCGCCGCGTCTTCTCGTGGATTCCCGACCACGCACAGGCCGGCTCGTACGTCGTCACGTTCCGCGTGACAGATGGCACGACGAGCGTGACCGAGAACGCCACGATCACCGTGACGAACGTGAACCGCGCGCCAGTCGTTTCTGGCGTCACGAGCGCCATCATCAAGGCGAACCGCACGCTGAGCATGAGCGTGCCACTCGTGGATCCTGATGGTGACGCGCTCACGTACGCCGTGACGGGCCTTCCAGATGGTGCCGAGTTCGACGCAGTGACCGGTGCCATCACGTGGCGACCGACGACCACCCAAATCGGTGATCACTCAGTGGGCGCGGACGCGACGGATGGCGTCTTGTCAGCGCACGTCACGCTCAAGATATCAGTGATGGAGAACCAAGCGCCGCTTGTGAGCGTGAGTGCGCCCGCGACGGTCGAGGTCTTGCAGGCGAGCACGTTCATGGCCAACGCGAGCGACCCGGACGGAGCGGCGCTGCCTACCATCGCGTGGGACTTCGACGCCACGGACGGCTTCCAAGCGCAACGCACGGGCCCGAACGTGACGTGGGCGTTCCCAGCGACTGGGACCTTCACCGTCACCGCACGCGCCACCGACGCTGATGGCATGGAGACGACCCAGACGTCCAGCGTGAGCGTGGACGACAACGTCGTGCTCGTGATCGAGGCCCTCCCGGACCTCGAGGGCGGCTCAGGCACCATGCCCGCGCGAGCCACCGTCACGAACTGGGATGGCACCGGGATCGCGAACGCGACTGTCACCGTGAACGTCTATTACGAGCCCATCCCGGGCGCGGGCAAGGTGCTCCTGCGCACACTCACGGTGACGACTGGCGAGGACGGAAGCGTGCTCTTCGACATCCCGCAGGACACGCCACTCATGAACCTCAAGGGCACCCATATGCTCGAAGCGAGTGCCACCACTGAGACGTCGCTTGGCGGAGACCAAGAAACGGCCCAAGACACGGAAACGTACACGCTCTGACATCGCTTCGCGTTCCTTCGTGGTTCGTTCTTGCTCGCTGGGCCTCTCGCGATGCCCCAAACGTGACGCTGCGCCGCTGGCTCGCGCAGGGCCGTTCGTGAACCCCGGGAGCCGTGCTAGCCGCGCTCATCGGCTCGTCTCCTCGGACTTAAAGGCAGCTGGCATCGCGGTAGTGCCAGTGCGCCCATCACGACTGGAGTATGTCCTGAGCGCTCCTCCATGAGACCAAGTTGGTGCTGTGACTTGGTGACACGGTGGGATCCACGGACGCGTGCTGGTGCGGTCGCCGTGCGTTCGAAGGGCGCGCTCGACCCGGATGCCTGGAAGGTCATCGCCGAGACCGTCCGTGACTGGGCGAGC